>JADLHI010000413.1 GCA_020848895.1 Hyphomonadaceae bacterium | reverse complement strand
GCGCAGCCGCTTCTACGCGACCTATCTCACGCGCGTGCTCGCCAACGCTGGCGTTTCGCCAAACTTCATCTCGTTCACCAGCATCGTCTTCGCCGCGCTCGCCGGCGCCTGCCTTTTCGCCAGCGGCATCGCTCAGAACGGCGGCGATCGCGTCATGCTGCTGCTTGGCGGCGCGTTCTTTTGCCAGCTTCGTCTGCTCGCCAACATGCTCGACGGCATGGTCGCGGTTGAAGCCGGGAAGGGCAGCCCCGACGGCCCCATCTGGAACGAACTTCCAGACCGCTTCGCCGACATCTTCATTCTCGTTGGCGCAGGCTACGGCGTCGCCGCCACCGGCATGTTCGACGCCACGCTCGGCTGGGCCGCCGCTGTTTTCGCCGTGATGACAGCTTACGTTCGCGAGGTCGGCAAAGCCGCCGGCGCCCCCGCCGATTTTTCCGGCCCGATGGCCAAGCCGCACCGCATGTTCTGGATGACGATGGCCGCGCTCATCTCGATCTTCGATCCCTATGTCGGCCCCACCGCCGCGCGTTTCCTCGATTGGGGCTATGTGGACGATAGCGGCAAAGGCGTGTTCATCGCCTTCGCGCTTTGGCTGATCCTGCTCGGCTCGATCGCCACAACCTTGAGCCGCGCCGCCCGGGCGCTCTCGTTTCTGCGCCGGCGGCAGGGGTAGGTCGCTCTCCCAAGCCCCACGTGCGGTAAGGTTTTTCACGCGCTCGCGTCCTCAATCCAGACGCCAGTTGATCCGGATCAAACCCTTCGCCCGTCCCTGGCCCCAATGTGCGAATGATTTGCAATCCGACCTGGATCGTCTGTAAAGGTTGCTCATGGGCATCGTGGAACTGGCAGAGGACGAACGGGCGCGGATCATTGCGATCGCCGCCTCGCCGGAATTGGAGGCCAAGCTCCGCGAAATCGGCTTCTGCGAAGGCGACGAGGTCGAGCTTCTGGCCCGCGGGCCGTTCGGCGGCCAGCCGCTGGCGCTTCGCCTGAACCGCCGCACCATTGCCATTCGTGGCGACGAAGCCTCCGCCATCAGTGTTGAGCGCGTTCGGTGAGCGACGCACGTCTGGCCCTGGTGGGCGCTCCGAACTGCGGCAAGTCCACTTTGTTCAACGGGCTGACGGGCGGACGCGCAAAGACCGCCAACTATGCCGGCGTCACGGTCGAGCGCCGCACAGGATGGTTCACCACGCCGGCGGCGTTCCGCGTCGAACTTCTCGATCTGCCCGGCATCTATGGTTTGACCGCGCGCACGCTCGACGAACGCATCGCCGCCGACACTATTCTCGGCCGCAATCGCGACGAGCCTGCGCCCGACGGCCTTATCGTGCTGATCGACGCCAGCGACATCCGCACCCAACTCCACTTCATTCTGCAAGTGAAGGCGTTGGGTCTGCCGATGCTGCTCGTGCTCAACATGATCGATTTGGCCGAGCGCGACGGCGTCAAGATCGATATCGCCGCGCTTGAGAACCGGATTGGCGTGCCGGTCGTTCCAACCCGCGCCACGCGCGCCAGCGGCCGCGCCGCGCTGCTGGAGCGGCTCGATGACATGATCGGCGCCCTAAAGCAGACGCCGCCAGCGCCCATCGGCGAACTGGCGACGCTCAAACAGCTTCAGCGCGAGGCGCGCGCCATCGCTAAGGACGTTATCATCCACGAGCCGCCGGCGAACCGCATTACGCGCGCGATAGACCGTATCGTGCTCAACAAATTCGCCGGCCCACTCATCCTCGCGACCATCCTTTTTCTTATGTTTCAAGCAGTGTTCGCTTGGGCGGCGGCGCCGATGGATGCGATCGATGCCGGCTTCGCTTCACTGTCGGCGTGGGTGCTCCAGGTGCTTCCCGACACTTGGTTCCGCAGCCTTATCGTCGATGGCGTGATCGCCGGCGTCGGCAGCGTGATTGTGTTCTTGCCGCAGATTCTCATTCTCTTCGCGCTCATCCTGTTTTTCGAAGCGTCCGGCTACATGGCGCGCGCTGCGTTCATGATGGACGAACTGATGTTGCGTGTCGGGCTGAACGGGCGCGCCTTCATTCCGCTGCTCTCAAGTTTTGCCTGCGCGATCCCCGGCATGATGGCCGCCCGCACCATCGAAAACGAACGCGACCGCCTGACGACGATATTGATTGCGCCCTTGATGACGTGTTCGGCGCGGCTGCCGGTCTATACCCTGATCATCGCCGCCTTCATTCCCGCCACCAAAGTCGGTCCGTTCGGGCTGCAAGGCCTAGTCATGTTCGCGCTTTATGGTGCCGGCGTGCTGAGCGCGCTCCTCGTCGCCTTCATCCTGAAGCGCACGGTGACCAAAGGGCCGCCGCAAGCGCTGCTGATGGAATTGCCGACCTACAAGCTCCCCGACCTCCAGGATTTCCTCATCAACCTCGCCTCGCGCGCGTGGGCGTTCTTGCGCCGCGCTGGCGGCATGATCTTCGCTGTCACCGTCGTCCTCTGGTTTCTGTCGAGCTTCCCGGCATCCGCCGAGGGCATCCGTGATTCATACGCGGGCATTATCGGCTCATGGCTTGAGCCGCTGTTGCGCCCGATCGGCTTCAATCTCGAAATCGCCATCGCGCTCGTGCCCGGCATGGCCGCCCGCGAAGTCGCCGTCGCCGCCTTGGGCACCGTCTATTCGCTACAAGGCGCCAGCGAGGGCAGTCTCGTCACCGCGCTTCAGCACGCCTGGTCATTGCCGACCGCGCTCGCCTTCCTGGCTTGGTATGTGTACGCGCCACAATGCTTAGCCAGCCTCGCGGTCGCGCGGCGCGAAACCAATTCGTGGCGCTGGACGGGTCTGATGATCGTCTATCTGTTCGCGTTGGCCTATGTCGCCGCGGGCGTTACCTATTGGGTCGCGACGTCGGCGGGATTGTAGAACCATCCGCATCGGGCCGATTGTGAAGGCGCCATCGATATGAATGTCGTGTCCCGTCGCGCCGTTTTGGGCGCCATGCCTTGGCTCGCCGCTGGCTGCATGGCTTCACCGGCGGTGTCGTCAGGCGCCGCCGCCAACTGCGCGCTTACGTCCACTGAAGCGGCGAGCGGCTTCGACGATGACAAGCTCGCTGCTGCGCTCGCGGTTTTTGAGGATGCGCGTAATGGCTTCCATGGGCTTGTGATCGAACAAGCCGGAAATGTTCTGCTCGAACGCTACCTGCGGGCGGAGGATCATCCCATATCGCAAGCCGGGCGCGTGGTGTCTTTCGATTCCTGCGCGCTTCACGACATGCGCTCGATCAGCAAGTCCGTCACCAGCCTGCTCTGGGGCGTAGCCCAAGCCCAAGGCAAGACCCCGCCGCTCAACACGCCGGTGCTCGATCTTTATCCTGCCTTGGCCGATCTCAAACGCGATGGCCGCGAGCGCATTACGCTTGAGAATTTGCTCACGATGAGCAGCGGCCTCGAATGGAATGAAGAGAACTACGGTTCGCCCTTGAATGACGAAATGGCGCTCTACTGGCGGACATCGCAGGCGCGCGCCACGCTCGGCCGCGGGGTTGTCGCTGAGCCGGGCGCGCAGTTTAATTATTGCGGCGGCAACACCGCCATCATCGCCGATCTGCTTTCCCGCTCCACCGGCATGTCGCTGACGGATTTTGCCGACGCGGTTCTGTTCCAGCCGCTCGGTATCGATACGTGGAGTTGGTACAGAGATTATCGCGGCCGGCCACTGGCGTTTGCCGGTCTGCGTTTGCGCCCTCACGACATGGTCCGCCTTGGCCGGATGGTGTTGAACGGCGGTGCGTGGGAGGGGCGCCAAGTCGTTCCGACTGATTGGATCGCCGCTTCAACCGCGCCATCCATCGCAACCGGCGATGGCCTTCACTACGGCTATTTCTGGTGGCTCGGAAACACCGAAGCGGCTGACGGCGCGCATGCTTATGTGGCGGGTTTTGGCAACGGAGGGCAACGGCTGTTCATCGTTCCATCCCTCGACCTGACCGTCGCAATCACAGCCGGCAATTACAACGGCCCCGCCGGACGATTGAGCAATCCGCTATTTCACCAGTTCGCAGCCGCCTTGCTTGTCTGACTCGTTCGGAGCGGCGCGCGCAAACCTTTGTTGGATTGCAAATTTTCGCCTACACTCAGCGCCGCCGCGCACCGCAGAGCACGGGGTGAACGCCATGGCCGATGTACCGCAATTCTTCCGCATGAATCTCGAAGTCGGCGATCTCGCCGCCGCGCAGGCGTTCTACGAAGCGCTGTTCGGCATTCAGGGCAGGGGCCAGGCCGGCCATCGCTTCTACATCAACCCGGGCCCCGTCGCGCTGCAAGTCGTCGCGCCGCCAAGTCCACAACCCGCGCCCAAAGCGCTTTACTTCACAGTGACCGATCTTGGCGCGGTCCATGCCCGCGCGCGTTCACTCAACGCTCTTTCGAATGAGAACGTTCACGGCCAACGTGGCGGCGACATCAGCGTCAAGCCCTGGGGCGAGCGCTCGTTCTACGTCAACGATCCGTGGGGCAATCAGCTCTGCTTCGTTGAAGCAGGCACGGTGTACGCGGGGTAGCGAAAAACAGGAGCGCGGGTCTTCAGACCCGCGCGCTCCTTCTGCTCACTTCTTGCGGAACGCGTCCAAGCTCACAACGGAGCTGTCGCCCGAAGCGGGCGCCGGCGGCGGCGCTTCAGCGGCGGCTTCGCGCGGCGCCGGGTGGCCAGCGTCGTCGCCGGAAGCCATGCGCGCTTCATCGTTGTGATGCTGTTCGAACTGCAAGCCGAACTTCACGCTGGGATCGAAGAAGCGCGTGATCGCTTGGAAGGGAATGGTGATCGGCTGCGGTTGGCCCGAGAATTTCAGGATGACCCGGAAGCGATCGGTGTAAACTTCGAGATCCCAAAACTGGTGCTCGAGCACGATCGTCATTTCGTCCGGATAGCGCGCCTTCAGATGATCGGGGATCGTCACGCCAGCCGCGTGCGTGCGGAAGGTGATGTAGAAATGATGCTTGCCGGGCAGGCCACGCGGGCTGGCGGCTTCTTGCAACGCTGCGCGAACGACGCTGCGAAGCGCGTCTTGCATCAGCTGTTCGTACCCGATCATGTCGTCGGCCACAGCCGCCCCTCCTTGGCTCCCGACAGAACCCTTAGTGGCTCATTTCGGGCAGTCAATTGTTCATCCACAGGGCGCGAAAACACTAGCGTTTCCAACGTTGGCTGGCGAACGCGTATGACGAACTGCAGTTCGCATCCGCACTGCAAAAATGACGCCGGAGACATTAGCTGTTCGCGCGCAACGCGAGCAGGTATGTGAATAACTCTCCAACCGTTTGCGTCGTAAAGGAAAAACGGCGCGCAACTCACCGCACGCGCGCAAATCGCGACATGCGCGCGTGACTTGGATGGTGCGCTAGCGAGGAGAAGTCCCCGGCTTCTGTTGCCGGGCGCCGGGGGGCCCCGCCTAGTGATGCTACTCAGTAGGACTTAGGTTCGGAACAACCCGCACTGCTTACGCAGCGAGAGCAAATTCCTCAGCGTTGTTGTCATTCGCAACTATGCTGTTCGGCCTGTAACGGGACCACCCGAGCAAAAGCAGCAGCCTTCAACGTCCGTCGATCCTATTTCGGCCCCTCATGGTCGCCCGAATGAGGTAACCGCCTTCTTCGCCTTGAGCCTCACTGGCGTAAGCCAGCCGAAGCGCTTCAGCGCGAAGGCTGGTGGAGCCGCCGGGCATCGCACCCGGGTCCGATCCGCCTATCTCTACGCGTTTATCGCCATAGTCCGGTTGCCCGGACGAGTCGGAATATAGGCGCCTGACCGCTCACATGGAAGTCGCGCGATTCTCGAGCTAAGTTACTGACATGGCTAAGGACACCGACGAGGACCTACGCGGCGATATCGACGCATTGCTCAAAGCGATGGTCCGCGCCGCCTTCGTGCCGCGCGATCAGGTCTGGTACGCGGTCGACGAGGTTTGCGAGGAGGGCGCCGATCCAGATGCGCTCCGTGCCTATGCCTCGGGCGAACTCGAACGCCTCTGGGCCGAACAGCGCGCCGTCGAAGCCACTTGGAGCGGAAAGACCGATTGCGACCGCCTCGACAAGGCCTTCGACGATCTCGAAAAACGCGGCATCGTCTGCCGTCAGGATTTCACCTGCTGCGGCAATTGCGGCGTCGCGGAAATGGGCGCCGAACTGGATGAAGCCGAAGCCCGCGGCGTCCGCATCCGCGGCTACGCCTTCTATCATCAGCAAGACACCGAACGCGCCGTCGACGGCGCCGGCGTGTACCTCAATTACGGCGCCGAGCGCGAAGGCGAGGGCGCTGCTCTTGAGATCGCGCGCGAAATTATCTCTGCGCTGAAGCGCAATGGCCTGAAGCCGGAATGGAACGGTAGCATCGGCCAACGCATCCTCGTGCCGCTCGACTGGCGCCGGCGCTTGAGCTGTAGGTGACGCAACAGCGTCATTCCGCCCTCGCATCCCTACCGCGCGCCGCGACTCGGCTTATCCCTGGCTGCAAGCGGAGGGGCCGGCATGACCAAGAAGCTCGCGGCGGAATTCATTGGCACGTTCACGCTGGTTTTGTTTGGGTGCGGCGCAGCCGTGCTCGCCGGCTTCGGCATCATTGGACAAGAGGGCATCGCCTGGGCGTTCGGCCTGTCGATTGTCGCCATGGCTTACGGCATCGGCCCGGTGAGCGGCTGTCACATCAATCCCGCTGTCAGCTTCGGCGTTTGGACCGCTGGCCGCATGCCGACAGGCGAAATGCTGGGTTATTGGGCGGCGCAATGCCTGGGCGCCATCGTCGGCGCCGGCGTCTTGTTTCTGATTGCCTCCGGCGCGCCTGATTACACACTCGCGGATGGTCTCGGCCAGAACGGCTACGGCCTGCGTGACGCGGTGACCAACCAAGGCTCGCCCGGCGATTTTAGCTTGGTCTCCGGCGCAATTTTCGAAGTCGTGGCGACTTTCATTTTCGTCGTCGTAATCCTCGGCGTCACCCAACGCAGCGCCGCACCGCAATTTGCCGGCCTCGCGATCGGCCTCACGCTTGTCGCCATCCACATTGTTGGAATCCAAGTGACCGGTGTATCTGTGAACCCGGCTCGTTCGCTCGGGCCAGCGATCTGGGTCGGGCTCCCCGCACTGATGCAGCTTTGGCTGTTCGTCGCGGCGCCAATGGTGGGAGCAGGGCTCGCGGGATGGGCGTTCCGGGTGAGACTACTGACGGCGGACGAAGCCTAAGCACGCTGAGCCGCCGCCCGCTGGCGGCGGTGCTGCTCGTTCTTGTCGTGAGCGTGCTGGCTTATCTCTACGGGCCAGTGCCTGCGCCGAACGTGCCGCAACCCATTGGCCGCGATTGCGTTGAGCTGCATCTCTACTCGAACGGCTTTCACAGCGATATCGGCGCGCCCGCGAGCATCTTCCCGCCCGATCATCCATTCCGCCGGATGTACCCGGACGCGCAGAGCTTCCTCATCGGCTGGGGCGATCAGGCGTTTTACTACTCCGACGGCACGGACCTGTTGCTCGGCCTCGATGCGCTGATCCCGCCAAGCGCCAGCGTCTTTCACATCGCTTACAACGCGGCGCCATCGAGTGTGTACCTCAGTCCGAACGACGACACCGCCGTCGCCGTCAGCCAAGAGGGCGCGCGCCGCTTCGTGGCGTTCATCGACCGCTTCCTCGTTCTCGACGCCAACGGCAACCCGATCAAGACCAGCAACGGCAAGATCGTCGGCCGCTCCGCCTTCCTGCGTTCGCGCGGCTCGTTTCATGTGCTGCAAGTCTGCAACCAATGGATGGCCCGCGCACTTCGCGCCGCTGGCGTCAACGTCAACGCCCGCGCCGCCTGGCTCGCAGGGCCGCTCGTGCGGCAAGTGCGGCGCGTGCAGCCAATATCCTGCCCAATTCCCGACAACGCTTCCCGGACGCAGCCCGAGCCTTGAGCCTGGGTGCGAGCCGGGACCCAGGGCCAGAAGCTGAGCGTTTGCCCCTGGGTCCCGGCTCTGCGCGCTGCGCGCTGCGGCCGGGAAGCGTAGGAGCGCGCAACGAGTCGCCCCATATTGGCGGCCATGAGCGCAGAAGCCGCCCCCCAATTCGTTGCGAATCCGTCCCAAGCCGACATCGCCTATCTCGGCCTGCTGGACGACATCCTGCAAAGCGGCGTCGATCGCGGCGACCGCACCGGCACCGGCACGCGCGGCGTCTTCGGCCGCCAGCTGCGCTTCGATCTCGGCGCCGGCTTCCCGCTGCTGACCACCAAGAAGGTGCACCTCAAAAGCATCATCCTCGAACTGCTCTGGTTCCTGCGCGGCGACTCGAACGTGCGCTGGCTGCAGGATCAGGGCGTCACCATCTGGGACGAGTGGGCCGATGAGGACGGCGAGCTTGGCCCCGTCTATGGCAAGCAATGGCGCTCGTGGGAAACGCGCGACGGGCGCGAGATCGATCAAATCGCCAACGTCGTAAATTCGATCAAGACCAACCCAAACTCACGCCGTCATATCGTCAGCGCCTGGAACCCGGCCGAAGTGGATCAGATGGCGCTGCCGCCGTGCCATTGCTTGTTCCAGTTCTTCGTCGCTGACGGAAAGCTCTCCTGTCAACTCTACCAACGCAGCGCCGATGTGTTCTTGGGCGTGCCGTTCAACATCGCGTCGTATGCGTTGCTCACTCAAATGATCGCGCAAGTGACGGGGCTAAAGCCTGGCGAATTCGTCCACACCTTCGGTGACGCACACCTCTACATGAACCATTTCGACCAAGCCCGCACCCAACTCGCGCGTGCGCCCTACGCCCCACCGCAAATGCTAATCAACCCCGAGCGCAAAGACATCTTCGCGTTCGAGTACAGCGACTTCAAACTCGAAGGCTATCAGGCGCACCCCACCATCAAGGCGCCGATCGCGGTTTAGGACCCTCTCCCCGAGAGGGGAGAGGGCAGGGTGAGGGGTAGCTCGGTCAGTGCAAGTTTGTGCGCAACACGTCAAAGCGCCTGCGCTCCACCCTCACCCCAACCCTCTCCCTCCCAAAGGAGGGAGAGGGGGCGTATGAGCCTTCACCATGAAACCCCGCGAACTCCTGGCCACAGCGCAAATCCCGGGCGGCGACGAACTGCGCCTCTACAAGCGCGACACCGATTTCATCATCGCCCTCGGTGGCAATGAACTCATGTCGAGCCGCCTCAGTGGCTCGGAGGAAGCGCTGGCGCTGCTGACGTGCGATCGGC
>JADLHI010000412.1 GCA_020848895.1 Hyphomonadaceae bacterium | reverse complement strand
TCGAGGCCTATCGTTTGGAGTCCAAGGTCGCGAAATATCCGCGCGTGCTGATCGATGAAAAGATCATCGATGTGGCGAAGGCGGCGCATTCTGAAGATCACGATGAAGAGCACGAAGAGCGCTTTGTTCGCGACTTCATGACGGAAGACGCCGACGGGAAGCACTATTTCGACTACGTCTCTTGGCGCTCCGTTGTCGCCATTATGGGTGGGGATAACGATGGCTATCCCGCCTACCTGCATCAAATCGGCGAATTGGTTCACGCTGGTCTGAAGCACAACGAACCGGACGTGCTTGCCAAGTATCTATGGCTGCATCGCCAATACCTGGCCGCCATTGATATCGTGAAGGCGCTGCAGCAAGATCACCCGTACCGCGACGAGAGCCCCGAGGAGTGCGAGCTTATCGAGACCCTTCCGACCTTCACGACCTTGGCTGCGAGCGCTGAAGTCAAAGTGCAGGCTGCGCTTCAAACGACCTGACGCGGATACGTACGGAACTTGCCCGCATCATCGACCAGGGCGGTGCGGATATCGTTCCCCTCCTCGGTAAGCAGGTCGGCCACCTTGGCGCCGACATAACGAGCCACAAATTCCGCGCACGCGAGCGGATCGTGATTTTCCTGTAGATAGGGATTGTAGCTGCGTTGTGTGGCGTTCATGGCCACAACCGCTTTGAGCGGTCGGTTCCAGAAATACTGCACCTGCTGAGCCGCATCGTCGAGCACGAGTTGGTCGTAGAAGATGCGGCCCACCACTTCGTTGAACTGGTGGGGATGCAGCGCGTTGCCCCAAAGCGGCATGAGCCAGTGTGAACGAAAAAAGCGGTGTAGTCCGCCATCGTAGAGACAGACCACGCCAAACGACCCAGTTCGGATCGCGGCGCCAAGCACGATAGGGTTGTCCTTGAAGTCAAATGCCTCCGTATTTGGATCGCTTGCATCGATGCGGAATCGGTAGAGCGAATAAGGCTCGGAATAGAAGTATTCCGGTATTGGCGGGTCGCCACGAAAACAAGCATACATGCCGCGCGACATCGCATGCGCCCGTTCAATTACGCCAAGGTAGGTGACGCCTCGCATGATTTCGCCATCGAGTACGCGCGTTGGCTTTCGCGCTCGCGGCGCCTTTGGATCAACAGAGACATGGCTCTTCCTGCAGAGCAGCCAAAATATCTTCCCTAGCCATGCGGCGACCTGATGATCATCCACTTCGGCCATGGCGTCGAAGGCATCGCCGTTGGCGGTTAGCCCCGAAATCAGCCGTTCCAGCTCGCCGAAACGCTGATTGTTGCAGCGCGGGCAGATAGAGACACGGATGCTCTTATACTTTCGTCCCACGAAGTTCGGCAGCGTCAGCTTGCGCGTCCACAAATTGTGTCGCTTCTGCAGCCATCTCGGGAACACATGCTCAAGGTCTTTGCCGACGCGGCTGAAATGGCGGCCGCACAGCGGGCAGCTCTTCGTGATGTCACGGAGACGCAGCACGTCCTCGATCATCGCAACAGACATGAGCACCTCGCGCGCGATGCCAACTTACATTGGGCCGTACCCGCACTGACATTGGTGATGGGCGAGCTACCTTGCGTTGAGTCGCTCAAGCCGCCGACATCTCGCGATTCATTTGTACCGCGTGCGCGTCTTGCGCGACCGCAGCCGATGCGGCAGCTCCAAATAAAGCGTCCACTGCTCCGTGATGAGCTTCATGTCATCACTCTGATCGCCGCGCTCAAGCGCTACTTCGATCAGACGCCGCGCTTCATCTTCGCACGCCCGCGCAGCCGCCTCGAATGACGGAAATTCTCCGAGCGAACCCGCACGCGCACTCGCGTACCAATAATCCGGATGCAGCCCATTTGACTTGGGACCGGCGCGAATGTCGAAGCGATACGCGAAACCAAACTCCAGCGAGTGCCGCTCGTCGCCGCCGACGCTCCATTTGCTCCAGCGTCCTCGGCCCATCTCGTATTCCTTCGGCAGCTCTTCGCGCCGGTTGAAAGCGCGTTCAGCCGCGATCCAATCGGCGCGCGTCATTTCGCTTGCGTTCCATGTTTGTTCTGGTAGTGTCAATGCCAACGCGCGCATGTGCTTAAGAGCAATCGAGCAAGCTGGCGGGTAACGGCTATGAAAGCGCGCGAGGTGTCTGACGCACGGTGGAACGCGTGCGTGAGTTCTAGCGGCTGGACGGCGCGACTCTCCTGTCGCCGTCATGCCGGGCCCTTTCGTTTTCTCGAACGAAGGGCCACGCATGTGCGCTTCTCTTTATTCTTATGCCGTCTCTACCGAAGCTTGTGGCGTGTCGTGAGACGCGAGCGCAGGCCGACGCGCGAAGAGCGTGAAGGCGTTCGCGAACCCATCGCCGAAGCCGACGGCGTGAGATCCTGGCTGCGCGCCGACCAAACTGAGCCCGATAGCCTATGATGAACGACGCCCTTTCCCTTCTTCAGCACGCGCTGCTGCTGATCGGCATGTGGGCGATGCTTCGCATGTGGTTTGCGATCGATCGAGTCGTCCTACGCATCGGCACACTCATTCTCCTCCTGGTGGGTTTGTATGCCTGGGCGCTGCTGGCCTTTGTCCTGCTGTGCGTCGTAGAAAGCGCCCATCGCGGGCTGATGGCGCAGCGGCGCGACGTCTGGATTGATTGAGGGGATATCGCGAAGACTAGCGGCGACGAGCTTGATGTTGAGGACGCACCTTTGCCAAACGCCGGCGTGTTGGCTGCGGCGCAGGAATGGACCAATGCCGAGGACGGCGGATTTCGAGAGACGGTGGGCGTCGCCGCGCAGGCGCGGCCGCGCTCTCGTGGCTTCGCTATCGAGCCGCGCTCGCGGCGCGTCTCGCCGCTTCGCGCGTCGATCGCTGACGCGGAACCGCGAGTGCCATCGTGCTCGCGCGCGTCAAGCGAAGCCACGCATCGACCGCGCTGCGCGCGGCCCTGCGCTTGACCCGCGCTGCGCGCGATGGCCGGTTCGTTGGCGTCGGGACGCGGAGCGTCCCTTCATGATGTTCGACCTCGCCCTACTCGGGCGGAGGTCGAACACGGAGCAGCCGAGGTGAGACGCAATCAGCGCGAAAAGCCCCGTCAGCCCAGAACAAAGTCCGGCCGCCTGCGCCTCGGGGTTCATAGACGGCTAGTCGGTACTTCACCCCAGGGGTGCAGTCCCAGGAGCTGTTAGTCGAAGAGGTCGCGTTGCGGTGGACGCGGTGGGGGCTTGGCGCTCGACGTCGCAGGCTTGGCGGCGCGCAGGCGCTTGAGCTT
>JADLHI010000411.1 GCA_020848895.1 Hyphomonadaceae bacterium | reverse complement strand
TCGCGGTGCCGTCGGTGAGTTGGCCCATCCAGGGATGCCAATCGGGGTGCACGCGCTCGATTGCCTTTGCCGCCATCCACGAGGCAAAGCCTTCGTTCAGCCAAAGGTCGTCCCACCAATTCATGGTCACGAGATTGCCGAACCATTGGTGCGCGATCTCGTGCGCGACGATGCCGAAGACGTTCTGCCGCTCGGCGACGCTCGAATTCTCGTCCACCAGCAGATATTGGTCGAAATAGAGAATGGCGCCCCAATTTTCCATCGCGCCAAAGCCGCCGGCGCCCGGCACGCCGATCATGTCGAGCTTCGGCAGCGGGTAGGGCGCGCCGAAATATTCGGTGTAATAGTTCAGCGATTGCTCGCCAGCATCGAGCGCATCTTGCGCGCGGTGACCTTCGCCGCGGCGCATCACGACGCCCAACTCAACGCCGTTGACGTTGCGCGTGATGCGCTCGAAATCGCCAACCGCGAGGAAAAGCAAATAACTCGGCATTGATGGCGTATCGGCAAACGTCGTGCGTGTGCGATTGCCGGATAGGCGCGCCGTGCGGGCGACCGGCATGTTGCCGACCACGAACTCATCCGCTGGCGCCGTCACCGTCAACGAAAACACGGCGCGGCGGTTCGGCTGATCCCACATTGGCGCGAAGCGGCGCGCATCGCCGGGCTCGAACTGCGTCGCCAGTGCGCGCTTGGTCTGCCCGTCGTCCTGATATTCGACGCGGAAGAGGCCGTACGCGTCGTCGAAAATCTTGCCGCTGTAAGCGATGCGAATAGTGTGGCGGCCCGCCGCCAGCGGCCGGCGCGGCGTCAGCGTCAATGTCTGCGCTTCGGCGTTCAGCTCGGCCCGCGCCGTCGCGTTGTCGATGGACGCGCGCTGCACGGCGAGATCGAGCGCGTTCATCGTCACGCTCGTCAGCGGCTCGCTGGTTTCAATCGTGATCGTATTTTCGCCCGTGAACGTCGCCGCATCGGCGTTCGGCGTTACCGAAATTTCGTACCGGAGCGGCGTCGGCCCCGCGTCGAACCACTGGCGCTGCGCCTGCGCGCCGGGCGCGAGGGCGGCGAGAGCAAGCGCAAGCAGGAACGGACGAAATTTCATGGATGGACCTCGAATTGGGTCCTTTAGCCGCCCGGGCGGCCGCTTGAGCAATGATTTTGCTGCAGATCGCCGGCGCGGGAGGGCGAACAGCCGCCGGCGTTGTGACCAGGTCACAGTGAATGTCATTCCGTGACCCTCGTCACAATGATGTACTTTGCACCACAGGGGCCAGGGGTAGTAGCCCGCAGTTCCGCTAGCCGAAGCATCCCTGAAGCACCATGAGGATGACACCACCGATCACGGTAGCCCACACGGCGCGCCAATCCTGACGCCGCAACCAGTCAACAATTTCGGGGAGCAATGTCGCCTCCTAGCACCAAAGAGAAAGGTGCCGTCTGGCGACGGGGTATGGGGGCACACAGCCGCGTACGTGTAAAGATGAATTACAAGAAAGGCGGGCTAAAGGGCTAGGTGTCCTTCTTCGCCCAACGTTTCGCCGCCGCCTTCTTCGCGATCTCTGAGCGCCGCTTCTTGCTGAGAGACTTGGCGCGCGCGGCACCGCCCTTCAAACCGCCAAGGCGGCCGAGCGCCACTGCGGCGGCATTCTTTTCCGGTTCAGCCTTCTTCTTCGCCATCGCGCTTCTTCCTGTAATTGCGTTTGCCTAGCTTCTTCCACTTGCGAATATCAGCGTGATTGCACTTCGCCTGAGTGAGTCCGCCGATACGTGAGGCGCTTTCCTTCGGCTTGCGCGAGCGCGATATCCGCGCGCTGCTTGTCCTCAACGCCCAGCTTCGAGCGCGTGTTGTGGCGGAAGTCGAACTCAACCAAATAGCGCTGCAAGTGCTTTTCTTGGCAGTGCTGATAGACGCCGCGCATGCCGCGCTTGAAGACTGAGAAGTAGCTCTCGCAAGCATTGTTGTGGACCGGGCCGGTCGGCTCGTAACGCACGTACTCACCCTTCGAGTGATCGATGCTTTCGTGAGCTTCAAACTCGCGACCAACAATCGTGTAGAGGTTCGACTTGTCTGTGTGCAGGCGGCTTTCCTTCGCGACGTTCTCGCGCACGATCTTGGAAACGGTGGCAGCGTCAGCCTTGGCAACGTGGAACGTGCGGGCAGAGCCGCCGCTCTCAACCAGCGTGACGATCGCGCGCTTGTCGCCAACTCCGTAGCGGCCACCGGTCTTGGTGGTGGAGCCGCGACGCTTCTTGCTCAAGCGCGCCGGGGCTTCGCTGATTTGGCCATGGTAGGTCTCATCCACCATAACAACCTTGCCAGCGCCGCCCATCTTCGCAGTGAGGCCACCGGCCTTCATAGCTTCGCGCGTGCGATGCGCCATGAACCAAGCGGTTTTCATCTGCACGCCAAGCGAGCGGCGAATCTGATGCGCGCTGATGCCCTTCTTGGAAGAGCACATCATGTAGAAGACCCACAGCCACTTGCTGAGGCCGATGTGGGATTGCTCCATCACCGTGCCGGTCGTGGTCGAAAAATCTTTGCGGCATTGCTTCGCGCCGCAGCGATAGCGGCCAGCGCGCTTTGTGGCGTACTCGCCGCCGATCACGCCGCAATGCGGGCAGACGCGGCCATCCGGCCAACGGATGCGCTCGAAGTAGACGCGGGCTGCGTCGTCGTCGTGGAAATGAGGTTCAGCCAAGAACATAGCCCCTATATAAGAGGCTATGCTTGACCGGTCAAGTATTCAATTGGATTGCCTCGATTATGCTGCTTTCAGTGCGTTTTTCACGATTTGGAGGGCGTCAACGTAGTCGCCTTCGCGCTTCATCCGTTGGATCACCAGCTCGACCAATTGGCGCGCGGCGGTGCCCGGTTCGAGTCCGCACTCTTCGGCGCGGCGTGCGAACAGCTCCTTGTCCGCCTCTGTTAGCCTGACTGTGATCGGAACTCGTTCTGCCATGCCCTGGCTCCTTCGCTTTGCGGTCAGCTTCGTGCCGACTCGTTACGCTGCGTCCCGACTCGTTACGATTCGGTTAACGCTGCATTGCCAACCGACACCGATTCCGAGGGATTCGTCACGCACCGCACGTCGCAATGTTAGCGTTAACACCTGGGTAACTGATGGCGTGCGAAACCTAGCGGGACGAGAGGAGTCGTCGAATCGACCCGTGGCGGGAGGAAATTATGACTTGGTACACACGCAACGCCGGAACGCTCTGGACCACTCTCCAAGTCGCGCGCCTGCGTCAACTCGCACGGCAAAACACGCCGACACGAGTAATCGCATTCAAGCTAGGGAAGACCGAGGCCGCAATTCGCGCCAAGGCTCAGGAGCTTGGCATCTCGCTCAGCCCCTGGAATCGCAGCCCGTACGGCTGAGCGCGGCAATGGCTCGTTCGTATTGCTGACGCTCTTGCTCAGTCCAGCAATGGTCATGCTCGGCCAGCGCGAGAGCAAGAGCGTCTAGCGCCTCGATCGCTTCAGCGTTTTCTCGACGCCGCTGCATCGGCGCAATATCGATGACGTTGCTCACGCCTTCTTTTTCGGTTTTTTCGGTTTCGACTTCTTTACCGGCTTCACTGCGCCCTTCAGCGCTTGCTCGAAGCGGCGTTTCGCTTCGGCTTCGCTGAAATCATCACCGAATTTCTTCTTCGCCATGCTGTTAGACCTCAATCCTTACGAGCAACTTCAACTAGCTGCTGGTGACGCGCTCATTCGTTGGGCGGGCGTCGAATTCCAGCTGTATCGCGCCTTTCGGGAGCAAAGCGGGATCCATGACCTAACCGCCGATTCCATCTGGGGCACGGTTGTAAGCTTCGACGCGCGTATAACAATGGCGCAGAGGCTGCTCGCGCGTCAGCACCCGAAGGGTCAGCTACACGATGACGTCGTGCTCCTGCTCGCTGAAGTGCGTAAGCGCTACAAGCAACGAAACGAGATTGCCCACTCCACGCCGGTTTTTGGGGATGGCGGAACGGTGCCGACCCTTGCGCCCTTCCTGCTCTTGAGCGCGGATCATCGAGAACTGAGAATTGACGATTTGAAGCAGCGCGGAATGGCGTTTGAACGCCTCGCCTGGTCGATGGTGTGGCTCTACCTTGAGCTTGCCCGAACATTGCGCCCCAAGCAGCCGCCAGCATCTCCTGAACCACCACCCGATCTAGTTCAGGAGCTTCGTGACGAAGAATCCCGGCGTCGTAGAGAACAGTCAGAGCGGCAGAAACTCCTGCGTCATGCTCTGAAGCTGGCGGGGGAGGGTCGCCTTCCAGACTGGCCTCCGGATCAAGATTTAGACCCTGTGGTTCAAAGTACATCATCGTGACCCTCGTCACGGCGATCGGGCAAGCGCGCGGCTACCTTCTCTTCACCGAGGCGGGCTGACGTCCCGCCAACTAAGAGGAGCACGGACAATGACCAAGTTTTACAGCCTGATGTTGGCGGCGATGCTGTTGGCCCCGGTGGCCTTCGCGACGTTGAACCAAGCCGCGCAGATGGTGGCCTAATCTCAGGCGTTGCGCTGAGAGATTTGAGATGACGAAATTCTACGCTCTGCTCGCTGCACTTGCGATTTTGGCCCCGGTCGCGTTCGCGGCCGTCAACCAAGCCGCCCTGATCATCGCGTAGCTCCCCGCGATCGATAATTGTGCGGCCCTGAAGGAGGCCGCCGAGGATTGCTCCCCCTCGGCGGCCTTCGTCTTTTCAGCGCGGCCGTCGCCCCATCCAACGGCAACCATCTCGGCCTCGGTCAAATCGAAACCCGCCCGACCCAGCAAGGCTTCCTCGAAATCGAGCGTGATGAAATCCTGCGCACTAAGTCGGACGCTGATCGATCTCTGAATCCGGACGCATCCCGTGAAAAACCAGGGCGCGGCGTCACGCTGCGCCCGTGGTGCTTCTGGCGCGCTTTTTGCGCTACATGAGCGCCATGTTGCTGTTCACGCACCCGGCCATGCTTGCCCACGAGCCGCCCGGCGGCCACGCCGAACATCCTGGTCGCTTGCAAGCGGTGCTCGATGCGCTGGAAGGCGCCTCCTTCGATCGCCGTGAAGCGCCGTACGCACAAAAAGACGCCATCGCGCGCGTTCACCCGCACGCGTACATTGAAGCGCTCGAACCTGCCTTCGCGGAGACAGCGCACGCCCGTGTGCGGCTCGATCCAGACACCTACATCTCGGCCGGTTCGCGCGCGGCGATCTACCGCGCCGCCGGCGCGTGCGTGGCGGCGGTCGACGCCGTGATGAGCGGCGAAGACGACATCGCGTTCTGCGCCGTGCGCCCACCCGGTCACCATGCTGAGCCGATTGCTCCAATGGGCTTTTGCATTTTCAACAATGTCGCCATCGGCGCGCTGCATGCGCTCAAGGCGCACGGGCTGCGCAAGGTCGCCGTCGTCGATTTCGACGTCCATCACGGCAACGGCACCCAGACCGTCGCTGAAGGTGAACCGCGTCTCTTGTTCGCCTCCACCCACCAGGCGCCGCTCTATCCCGGCACAGGCGCCCGTACTGAAACCGGCATTGGCGGTAATGTCGTCAACGCGCCGCTGCCCGCCGGCGCCGGCAGCGCCGCATGGCGCGCGGCCATGGAGGCGCGCGTGCTGCCCGCGCTCGATGCGTTTGCGCCCGAACTGATCCTGGTTTCGGCGGGCTTTGATGCTCACAGAGCCGATCCGCTCGCGCAGATGGAGCTTGAAACGGAAGATTTCGCCTGGGCGGGGCAGCGCCTGCGGGAACTCTCATTACAGCACTGCAAGGGTAAGCTTGTTTCGACTCTGGAGGGCGGGTACGACTTAGCTGCGCTCGCCGGATCCGCTGCGGCATATCTGGCAGCGCTTCAGCGCGACTAAGACCCGCTCAAGGGGAGGGGGCGTCGTTCGCGCGAAGGGTCAGAATGACGACGACCATGGCGCCCAGTGAGACGCTAGATCGCCGTTCAGCCGCGCGGATTGGCGCCATCGTCATCGCGCGGCACGGCAAGCCGCATGCCGACCGCAAGGTGCGCATCGATCATCACGGCTATCGTGAGTGGTGGGCGGGCTATGATCGCGCGCGTTTGCATCCCGATGAGAAGCCGCCCGAAAAACTCGTGAAGCTCGCCGAGGCGAGCGATGTGATCTACGCCTCAACACTGCCGCGCGCGATCCACACGGCTGAGATGGTGGCCGGCGGGCGCGCGATCGTCACCGATCCTGTGTTCATCGAAGCGCCGCTTCCTCCGCCACCGGTTTGGGGCAAGCGCAGTCCGCGCGCCTGGGGCGTGTGGGCGCGCATTGCCTGGTGGTTTGGCCGTCACGAGGACGGCGAAACGCGCGATGAAGCCGAAATCCGCGCCGAGGCGGCGGTGGCGACGCTGACGTCACAAGCGCTGCGCGGCCAAAACGTACTCTTGTGCGCGCACGGCTGGTTCAACCGGATGATGCGCCCGATCCTGCGCGCCCAAGGCTGGCGTGAAGTCGAAGACGGCGGCGACAGCCACTGGAGCTATCGCCGGTACGAGAAAGTGAAGTGACGGCGGTCGGCAATCGGCAGTTAGGCAGTCGGAACTGCCTGATTTTCTATCCGATTGCCGACCTGCCGATTGCCGACTGCCGTATGAACCCATACTTTGTGAGACAATGACGCCGGATCAAAAAGACCCCGCCAGCCTCTCCTTCGAGGACTCCTTGAATGAGCTGGAAAAAATCGTCGCCCACCTGGAGCGCGGCGATGTTCCGTTGGCGGATTCGATTCGTATCTACAAGCGCGGCGCAGCCCTGAAAGCTCGGTGTGAGGGCCAGCTGAAGGACGCGCAGCTCGAAGTAGATCAAATCGTGATGGGCCCGGATGGTCCACGCACAGAACCCGCGAAGATCGGGTCATAGGGAGAGAGAAACGCCAATGGCCGACGACCCGCAAAGCAATGCGCGCCAGCCTATCATCTCGTTCGACGACTTTATGAAGGTCGACATTCGCCTCGGCACCATTGTCGATGTGAAAGTGTTCGAGGAGGCCAAGAAGGCCGCCTACCAACTCTGGATCGATTTCGGCGATCCGCTCGGCATCAAGAAATCGAGCGCCCAAGTCACCCAAAATTACGACATTGGCGAATTGCTCGGCCGCCGCGTGGCCGCGGTCGTGAACTTCGAGCCGAAGCAAATCGGCAAGTTCATGAGCGAAGTGCTCTGCCTGGGCTTTCCCGATCGCAACGGCAACGTCGTGTTGCTGAACATCGACCGCCCCGCGCTCGAAGGCGGCCGGATGTACTGATGACGAAGCTTGATCTCGTTCTCGCGCGCATCCGCCAACTGCCGCCCGAGGAGCAGGAGGCGCTCGCCGAGCAGATCGAGTACGCCCTCGATCACCAGCGTTCCGGCAGTCTGTTGACGGACGAGCAATGGGCTGAAGTCGATTCAGCTTTGGCCGACGAGTCTGAGCCGATTTCGACCCACGAGGAAGTGTTCTCCCGTTTGCGCAATCAGGCCGCGAAATGAAACTTGTTTGGCGCTCACGCGCCGAACGCGAACTCGCTCGCCAACTT
>JADLHI010000410.1 GCA_020848895.1 Hyphomonadaceae bacterium | reverse complement strand
CGCGGCGACCTTGAGGGCGCGGAAGCGGCGCAGAACGCGGCGCTGGATAATTTGCGCGAGGGCGCCGAAGCGTTGAGCGCCGAGATGCGTGAGCGTGGCCGCGCCGGCCGCGATGGCGAGGGCGACACCCCCGGCGGCAATCGCGATCCGCTCGGCCGCTCGACTGGCAACGATGGCGCCGAAGGCGTCGACCTCAACACCGCGGACCCGGTGCGGGCGCGCGAGATTTTCGATGAAATCCGCCGCCGGGCTCAGGATCCCAACCGTCCGGAAGCGGAGCGGGAATATTTGCGGCGCCTGCTTGATCGCTTTGGCGATAGCTGAGCGACGGGACGCCTTGAAATCGACTTGGCGCGCGCCACTCTCACCTGCGCCAACCGGAGGGATTCCATGCGCGCTTTTCTACTGACCACTACGTTCGTCGCCCTGCTCGCCGGGTGCGCGCCGCCGGCCCAGCAGGCGGAACGGCCGGACACGCCGCCTGGGCCGACGACGGTCGCGTGCAACGACGTGACGCCCGATGCGGCGCGGCAGATTGCAGTGGGTGAGGAAGTGGCGACGGCCGCAGCCGCCTCCGATCTGCGCGGCGGTTCAATCGCGCCCGGGACGTACGATTTGACGAGCGCCTCGCGCATCGGCGCGGCGACAGGCTGGACCGGCACACGCGCCGTCGCGCTCGAAGTCAGCGAAGGTCAAAGCGGCAGTGTAACGTTCGATTGGGCCGGCGCGGAAACCGGCGGCGCGACCGATCGCTGGACCGCGACCTTCACCGAAGCGCCGCAGCCCCGCCTTGCCTACACGTGCGGGCGCGTGGGCCAAGTCGCTGCCGATTTCGCGGCGCAGAACAATGCGCTGCAGCTGCGCTTGCAAGACGGCGCTGGCGGCCAGCTGGCGCTGCAATTCCAGCGGCGCAGCTAGCTAAGGCGCCATGCATCCGATTATCGCGTGGCGCTTAGACCCCATATTCATGCGGTTGTGAGCGCGCCCCGGCGCGCGTCATCCCTCTTGTGCGCGGTGAAACCGTGGCGGAGGGATACGCATGAAGACGTCCACCAGTCTGGCTGTAGCGGCGGCGCTTAGCGTCGGCGCCGCGTATTGGATTTGCCAGGAAAGTCAGGACGACGACGATCCTGCGCCGTTCGTGCCGGCTTAGTCT
Source organism: Hyphomonadaceae bacterium (assembly GCA_020848895.1). Lineage (GTDB taxonomy): Bacteria > Pseudomonadota > Alphaproteobacteria > Caulobacterales > Aquidulcibacteraceae > Vitreimonas. The sequence goes on along the minus strand of JADLHI010000410.1, from coordinate 2,337 downwards.
GCTAGCAAAGCGGCGCGTCCTGCCCCAGAGTGACGCGCCGTATCAGGACCCCAAATTTGAGCCAAGCTCCCCCTCGCGCACGCGTCGCAATCGTCGAAGACGATGCGATTCTGCGCGAGGATTTGGCGCAATTGGTTGCGCGCGCCGAAGGGTTGGAGATCGCGGGCGTAGCGGATGCGCTGGCGGGCGGCCGGGCGCTGCTTGAACCTGGCCTCGATGTATTGCTGATCGATCTGGCGTTGCCGGACGGCAACGGCGTCGAACTCATTCGCGAAGCGCGCGAGCGGCTGGCGAACATCAAGATCATCGTCGTCAGCATCTTCGGCGATGCGCGCAGCGTCGTGCGTGCGATCGAAGCGGGCGCCGATGGCTATCTGCTGAAAGGCGCGGGCGAGCAGCAAGCGGAAGAAGCGATCCGCAGCGTACTCGGCGGCGGCGCGCCGATCTCGCCGGCGGTGGCGAGCCATATTCTGACGCGCATGCGCGAGCGCACGTCCTCGCCGCGCGGTGCTGAATTGGACGCGCCACTGACGGAAAAAGAGACCGCGGTGCTGACCGATCTCGCCAAGGGCTTCCGCTACAAGGAGGTCGCGCGCCTGCATGGGATTTCACCGCACACCGTCGCCGACCATGTGAAATCGATCTATCGCAAGCTCGCCGTGAATTCGCGCAGCGAAGCGGTGTTCGAGGCGGTGCAAGCCGGCTTGATCAAGCTGAAGGATTGACGGGCAGTGGCCGTCTCCGCCAATCCAAGCGGATGACGCCGCGGCCCAGCCTCCATTCTACGCCTCGCTGGCCGACGGTTCTTACGATCCTTCTGCTGCTCGCGGCGTTCTGCGCGGGCCTGCTCGTGATCAACGCTACAGCCGAGAACGTGCCGGGGCGCCCGGTGACGAACGTGCTGGTGGCGTCAGCGCCCGGCGCGCCGTTCCGGCCGGCGACGCTGCCGCATTGGGAATGCTGCTCGACAGCACCGCTTCTCTTCCGCACGACGCTGGACGAGGCGACGGCGGGCGCACACGCGCCCGCTGTTCTGATTGTCAGCGCACACGACAATGCGCGGCTCTATGTCGATGGCGTGCTCGTTGGCGGCGAAGGGCCGACGCGCGGCGATCCGACCAATTGGAGCAGGCGCCCGCGCTTGATCCGCATTCCCCCGCCGATGGCGCATGTCGGCGCCGTGCTCGATATCGAGGTGCAGCGCGGCGTTGGCTTCGGCCATTTGCGGCCGGTCTATCTCGGCGAATATGACGAGCTTTATCCCTCCTACAGCGCGCTACGTTTCTTGCGTGCCGACATGCACGTCGCCACCGGCGTCATCGCCGCGTTCGTTGCAGCGTTCTGCTTTGCGGCGGGGCCGCTCCTCGGCATGCGCGGGCTAATGTACGCGCTGGGCGGTCTTGCCGCATCCTGGGCGCTCCAGGTTATCGGCCTCTCGCCGAGCGATCCGCCATGGAATGGCACAGTCGCGAACGGCATCTATTTCACCGGCTATTTCGGCACCAGCATCTTCCTGCTTTGGTTTTTCATCGAGTGGACGTCCGTATTTGCGGCGCCTAGCGCGCAACGGCACAAATTGGGCTGGCTAACCGCGCCATGGCCGCGCGCGTTGCGCCGCAAGCTGGGTTTGGCCGCGATTGCGGCAATGGCGATCAGTCCGGCGCTCATCGCGCTTGCGCTCTGGCATAACCCGGCCATCGGCTCGCAGAACGTCGACCGCATCTGCGGCTTCTTCGGCCTTGCCGTGATCGCGTTCTGTTTGGCGCGCGTCGTCAGCTATTACCGGCGCAACGGCTTCCGCGATCCATTCGAGGCGTCGGCTTTCATTTTCGTGCTGATCGCCGCGGTGGCTGACATCGTCATGGTGCGGTTCTTCTTCATCTACGGCGTCTCACTGGGCGCTGCCGTCATGTTCTTTCCGCTGGCCTTGTTGCTTTCGCTGGCGGCGCGGGCGCGCGGCGTCTTCGAAGCGGCGACGGCGACAGCGGAAAAGCTCAACCTGCTGGTGGCGGAGCGCGAGCGTGAAATTGTCGCCAACATGGAGGAAATCCGCCGCAACGAGCGTGCGGCAATGCTGCTCGAAGAGCGCAGCCGGATCATGCGCGACATGCATGACGGCATTGGCGGCCAATTGCTCGGCCTCATCCTGCAAGCGCGATCACGGAAGCTCTCGGATGAGGCGCTGGTGGCCGGTTTGGAGCAGAGCCTGGACGATCTGCGGCTGGTGGTAGATTCGCTCGAACAAGGCGAAGGCTCCCTCACCGGCGCGTTGGGCGCGTTCCGCGCGCGCATCGAGCCGCGTTGCGAGGCGGCGGGCGTGGCGCTCGATTGGAAGAT
>JADLHI010000409.1 GCA_020848895.1 Hyphomonadaceae bacterium | reverse complement strand
TCCAGTCGCCCGGCTCGGCGGCTTGCGGCCCCTCCAAAGTTTGGACGATGACGCGCCGCTTCAAGGTGAAGTAGCGGAAAATTACGTCTGTGCGCTTGCGATAGAGCCCGCCGCCGAGCGGTTCGTACGTCGCTTCGAAAATATCCTTGCGAATAACACTATGCTCTGTGGGGCCATGCGCGAGCACATAGTCCCTGCCGGCGCGGGCGAGCAGCATGCCGTGTTCGGTTTCGACCTGAGCGTCGGATTCGGCCAACCACGCCCGCTTCGCCGGAGTTTCGCGCGGGCGCACTTCGCGCATGCGCACCCCGCGCGGCGGTTCGCTCATAGACGCCAAGCGCATCGCGGGACGTTCGCCGAAAAGTACGTGAGCCAGGTTCATATCACATCACCGACCGGCCACGGACCGCCCGCACGATGAAGCTCACCACCAACAGCACGAGAAAGATGAGGAACAGAACCTTGGCGATGCTCGCCGCCATACCGGCAAGTCCGAAGAAGCCGAAATAGCCGGCTACGATCGCAAGCAGAAAGAAAATTAGGGCCCAGCCAAGCACGATGTGAGTCTCCATTCGTAGTCTTGGTCGCAACGTCGAACCGCACTGCGATGTTCCCGCATGCGCTGGAACTCAAGCGTACACTTTGTGTTGTCATGCTGCGGTGGCGAAGCCGCCCGATTTCAACGCGTTAATGGAGACTGTGATGGCTCAGCTGGACACAAATATGCGCGGCAAGAAGAATGGCCATGCGCGCGCGGCGCTGAAGGCGCGCGCCAACGACGTGCTCGATGACTTTGTGGAACTGCGCAAAGACGTCAGCCGTCTTGCGGACGCCGCCAACAAGGCCGCGCGCGACGAAGTCAAACACGCCGGCAAGCGCGTCGGCTCGTTCGGCAAGGACCTACGCACACGCGCCAGCGACAGCGCCGAATATGCCGTTGAACAAGTGCGCACGCATCCCGCCGCGGCCATCGGCATTTCGCTCGGCACAGGCTTGATTGCCGGCATGCTGCTCGCCCGCCGCTAAGCTGCATCCTTCGGCTCGGGCGGAACGACGGCCCAGAGCATGTAGGGACGGGCAGGATCACGTCCGATGGTCGCGCCGAGCTGGCGCGCGAACGCATCGATCAGACGCGCGCCCGAGCTAACCGTTCGGGCGCGCGTTGCATCTATGTCCGCATCTATCGCAAAGCGTGTTGTCCCATCCTCGTCCTGGTGCAGCATCAGGCTAAGCGTGACCGGCCCTGAATCCGATAGCGCGTCGAGCGCAAACGATATCCCCTCGCCGATCAAGAACGACAGCGGCACCGCGCGATCGACGCCGGCGCGGGCGCTAGATAGATCCATCGCCAGATTGATTTCCTTTGCCGCCGCGCCGCGCGATTGCAGCAGCTGCCGCGCGACCTCGGCGGCGAGGTCGTCGATACGGACGAGGCGCAACTCTCCGGACGAATAAATACGCTGGTGCGCGACGGCGAGGAGCTGGACGCGATCATGCGCGCGGGCGAGGCCCCACGCCTCGCTTTCGTCACGCGCCGCGCGCGCCTGAATGTTCAGGAGGCTAGCCACCATTTGAAGATTGTTCTTCACCCGGTGATGGACCTCGCGCAGCAAGGCGCGTTCCTCGGCGAGCGCTTCGACGAGACGCTGTTCGCGGCCCCGAAGCGTCTTTGCCATCGCCGCCAAGGTGCGCCGTAACGATCGAATTTCGGCAGGCGCGCTCAGAAGCGCCGGCGGATCGCTAACATCTTCGCCGCGGGCGAACCCGCGCGCCGCGGCCTCAAGGCTCGACAGCGGCCGCGCGACAAACACTTCGACCGCAAACCAACCGGCGCCAATCGCGAGAAGCCAGATCAAAAGCGGCGCCGCGACCGAGAATACGACAGCGCCAATACGACTCCACAATGGTTGATCGGGCGCCCATGACATCACTGCATAAAGATCGGGCGCGTACAGCGGCACGACAACAGCGTCACCGCCCGGGACCTCAAGGAATGCAGGCTCGCCGCCAAAACGGCGGACGATGAGATCGGCGGCCGGAAGCGGCGGCGCTCCTTCTCCCGGCGTCGACTCGGCGATGACGCGCCCTCGTCCATCGACAATGGCGGCGCGGGCATTGCGGAGTGCGCTGTTGGAAACGCGGCTGCGCTCCAACAGCGCGGCAAGTTCGGTGGTCGGGATCGAGGCGCCGACAAAGCCGATGCGCCGGTCGCCATTGCGAACCGGCTCAAGGGCGCCCAGAACCGGCACGCCGGAGAGTACGCCGTGTTCAGTGTAGCCCATGGTGAAAGCATCGCGGGCGCGCGCACGCCGCCGCACATCTGAATCAGGCAAGCGCATATTGTTTTGCGCCGCCGGCACGCTGCAAAGCAAAACGCCGTCGTCGTTGCTTATCGAAATCGAAGCGATGTACGGATAACGCGTGCTGATTTCGCTCAGCCAGTCACGGCAATCGCCGGCGGCGATCTGCTGCAGCGCCGGCGTGGTCGCCAGCACGCGCAGCATCTCGCGCAGTTCGTCGATCGTGCGCCGTTCGGTGGCGATCGACTCGAGCGCGCGGCGGCTCAGCCCTTCTTCATAAGCCGATTGGCGCGCGGCCGCGGCGTTGAAGCCGACCTGCATTGCGATTGCGCCCGCAGGAAGCATAGCCAACCCAAGCAGCAAGGCTATCCGGCCGCGCATTGAGCGCAGCGACAAGCCTTCCGGCCAAAATCTGGATGGGCGATCCTCGCGCGTTTTCACACGCTGGCTGTATCCTCAATCCTACGGGCTTCGCTAGGGATTGTGGCGTCTTCCTCGTCCAACCCCAGTAGATCGGCCAACTTGCGGCGGGCGCGGTTCACACGGCTTTTGATGGTCCCCACGGCACAACCGCAAATTTGCGCGGCCTCTTCATAAGAGCATCCCGAGGCGCCGACGAGAGTCAGCACTTCACGATGGTCCGGAGCGAGCTGCTGGAACGCGATCTTGAAGTCCTCCAGATCGATGGACCCATCCTGCTCGGGACGCGAATACATGCGCGCGGCGAACTTGCCATCCGCGTCCTCGACTTCGCGCTTGGACTTGCGGAGTTGCGAATAATAGTGGTTGCGCAAGATCGTGAAGAGCCACGCGCGCAGGTTCGTTCCTGGCTCGAAGCGCTCGACGTTAGCCAACGCCTTGACCAGAGTGTCCTGCACCAGATCGTCGGCCAGAGCGGGATTGTGCGCCAACGAACGCGCAAACGCGCGCAGACTGGGCAACAGCTCGATCAGATCGGCCTTGAAAGCTGCGAGATTGCTCACCGCTCACCTTCCTTCCGATCGATCTTGCCGAGAAGCTCCAGCAAATGATCGGGCACCGGCTCGCTCAGCGTTTCGCCGTACGCGAGGCGAAGATTGCGCGTAATCAGGCTCTTGTTCGCCGACGCCTTGGTCTTGCGTCTGCTGGCGTCGTCTGGGTCTTTGTTCAACACGGCGTCCATATCGTCGTCGTCTTTCCCGTCTTCCATTGCGCCTGCCCCGCAAACGGCCGAGAGCAATCCCACAGCGGATCTCTCAGTGGCCTTCAACGTCCCTGGCGGCAGACCTGTTCCGCGCCGCCGGAACTTTTTTCAGACGTCAGCGTTTCCTTGGTCTCGCCGCATGGGAGAATGACATGCAAAGCGTGGCTGCGGAACAACAAAAGTCTGTTACAAACAAGGGGTTATATATGTCGCTTGCCCGGGAAATCGCGCCTCACCTGCCCCTGCTGCGCCGGTATGCGCGGGCGCTGACAGGCGCCCAGGCCAGCGGTGACGCCTTTGTGGCCGCCAGCCTTGAGGCCATCGTGGCCAATCCAGATGAATTCCCGACCGACCTTGAGCCGCGCGCCGGGCTCTACAAGGTCTTCCACCGCATCTGGGAGAGCGCCAATATCGAAATCGGCGGCGAGGAGGACAATCCCTCGGCGCGCAAGGCGCAAGAGCGCCTGAAACAGCTCGCGCCCCTCACGCGCCAGGTGCTGCTGCTCACCACGCTCGAGAACTTCACGCCGCAAGAGACCAGCGAGATTCTCGGCCGCAACGGCGATGAAGTGAACGCGCTGCTCGATGAAGCCATCGAAGAACTCGACAAGCAAACCAAAGCGCGCGTTCTCATCATCGAAGATGAAGCCGTGATTGCCATGGATTTGAGCGACCTCATCACCGCCGCCGGCCACGATGTCTGCGCCATGGAAACAACAGCCTCCGGCGCTGTCGCCGCCGCAAAGCGCGAGCGCCCCGATCTCGTGCTCGCCGACATTCAGCTTGCCGACAATTCGTCCGGCATCGATGCAGTGAAGGAAATTCTCGCGTCATTTAGCGTGCCGGTGATCTTCATCACCGCATTTCCTGCGCGCTTGCTGACCGGCGAACGCCCGGAACCGACGTTCTTGATCACCAAGCCGTATTCGCCGGACATGGTGCGCGCGGCCGTCAGCCAAGCGTTGTTTTTCGAAAGCACAGGCAACCTCAACTAATCGCCATCGCGGGAACAGCGGCGGGAGCGCG
>JADLHI010000408.1 GCA_020848895.1 Hyphomonadaceae bacterium | reverse complement strand
TAGGTGAACCCACCGAGTACGCAGTGACTGAAACCCCGGCTCCACAAGAGCCGGGGTCTTTCTTTGTGGCTTCGTCTAAGAGCAGTGCGCGGCGTCGCCCTTCGACAGGCTCAGGGTGACGCCATTTCCGGCACGCTTGCGACCGACAGAAGTAGCGTCATGCTGAGCTTGTCGAAGCAGACGCGGGCCACCGCTTGTCAATCGCGCTTCAAGTACGCCAGGCGCTCAAGATTGCCATCGCCGCCGCGAATGGGTGAATCAATGCTGGCGATAGCGCGAAAGCGTTCGAGACCATCGAGCCGATCGATCGCCGCTTGCCCGGCGGCGCGCGCGGTCGCTTCGTCCAGCACGGCGTTCCTGTGCGGGCCAGCTTCGAATTGCGGTTTGATCAATACGATCGCATCGGCGTGATCGGCTGCCAATGCGAAAGGCGTCGTCAAGACCTTCGCCGCGCCAATGAAACTTGCATCGCACACGATGAGCGACGGCGGTTCGGGAATCAGTGTGCGCGTCAGCCGGCGGGCATCAGTCTGTTCGAGGCTGACGACGCGCGGGTCGGCGCGCACGGAGGCGTGCAACTGATCGCGACCGACATCGACGGCGTAGACACGCGCGGCGCCGCGCGAGAGCAGGACGTGGGTGAAGCCGCCGGTGGAGGCGCCGACATCCAAACAAACACGATTGGCGGGATCGATGTGAAATGCATCGAGCGCCGCCGCGAGCTTGACGCCGCCGCGCGACACCCACGGATGCGGCTGCGCCACTTCGAGCACAGCGTCTTCATCGATCAGATCGGACGGCCTGGCGACAACGGCGCCATTGGCCGACACGCCGCCCGCTTCGATCGCGGCGCGGGCTTTGGCGCGGCTCTCGGCGAGGCCGCGTGCGACAATCAGCAAATCGGCGCGCATCCGGGACATTGCGCCTCCTCGCCCGCGCTTGACGCCAAGGCAAGGCTCTTTCCCCGCTTGCGGGTGGGGCTTTGCTTGCGCCAAGTTCCACCCAAGGCCGCGTTCGATGGCCAGAGGGGAAATCCGATGACCGTTTCACGTCGCGGCCTAATGGCCAACGCCGCCGCGCTTAGCGCGCTCACTGCTGCGGGAGCTTGTGATCAATTGGGACTGAACCGCACTTCCGCCGATGTGCTCGGCGATCTCGATGCAACCGGCGTCGCCGCCGCGATACGCGACGGCCACATCACCGCCTCCGAAGCGCTCGAATCGGCGATCGCGCGCAGCGAACGCGTGAACGGCGAACTCAATTTCATCGCCACGCCGCTTTATGACTACGGCCGCGCGCGCGCCGCGGAGACGCTGAGCGGACCGTTCGCCGGCGTGCCGACTTTGATCAAAGACCTGTTGCCGATGACGGGTCAGCTGACGAAGTACGGTTGCCGCGCCTTCGCAAATAACGTGACGCCTGAACAACCGCCTTACATGGACGCCATCCTTGCAGCTGGACTTGTGCCATTCGGCAAATCGACGACGCCGGAATTTGGCCTGACAGCGACAACCGAGCCGCTGCTGACCGGGCAAACGAAGAACCCGTGGGATGTGACGCGTTCGAGCGGCGGCTCGTCCGGCGGCGCGGCTGTGGCGGTGGCCTCGCGCGTCGTGCCGATCGCACACGGCAGCGACGGCGGCGGCTCGATCCGTATTCCGTCTTCGTGCAACGGCCTTTTTGGTCTGAAGCCCTCGCGCGGACGCAGCGTTCCGCAAGGACGCCCCGATAGCGGCATCGAAATCTCTGTTAGCGGCTGCATCAGCCGCAGTGTTCGTGACACGGCGGCGTGGCTTGCCGCGATGCAAGCGACCGGCGACGGCGCCGCGTTTCCCCCCATCGAAGTGGTAGGCGGACCAAGCACACAGCGCCTGCGCATCGCGCTCGATATTCCGAACGCTTTGGGTCACGAGCCGGACGCGGACGTGCGCGCGGCCGTTGAAGCGGCAGCGGAGCTTTGCCGCTCGCTCGGCCACACCGTCACCGAAGGCAAGCCGGCGATCGATGGCCCCCAATTTAGCGCCGACTTCATCCTGCTCTGGGCGGCCGGCGCGAATGAGGTCGAGCAATTGGTGCGCAGCCAAGCCGGCCCCGACGCGCCGCTCGATCAATTGCTTGAGCCGCTGACGCTGGAACTTGCGGCGCATGCGCGTCAGCAAGGCATGCCGGGATTGCAGGCCGCGATTGGCCGCTTGCGCGCGGTCGAAGCCGCCTACGCGGCGTTCTTTGCAAGCACCGCCGATGTCTATCTCACTCCAGTCCTCGCAAAACCGCCGGTGCCGCTCGGCACGATCGACGGCGGCAAGGGCATGGCCGTGTTCGCAACGCTCTCGGACTATGTCGGCTACACGCCGCTGCAGAACGTGGCCGGCGCGCCGGCGATGAGCGTGCCGCTGGGAACGTCGAGCGGCGGGCTGCCGATTGGCATCCATTTCTCGGCGGCGAAGGGCGCGGAAAAGGCCCTCTTGGAACTTGCCTACGAGCTTGAACAGGCGCAGCCATGGGCCGATCGCAAGCCGGGGGTGAATGCGGGCTAAGCGGCCTGTTCCACACTCCCGCCCTGTTTGGGAGCTACCGGCACGTCCATGAAATTGCGTACTTTGTTCTGCGCTGCGTTGATCGCCGCTGTCGCCTTGCCGGCGGTGGCGCAACAGCAGCCACGCCGTCAGCCGCAGCAACCCGCACAAACAGAGCAAGCGCCGGCGCGCGGCGAAGATTGGTATCGCGGCCAGTTGGTTGAACTCTCGGAAGTGCTCGGCGGCGCCCACTATCTGCGCATCGTCTGCGACGGACGCGGCGACCAACGCTGGCGCACTTACATGCGCGGTGTGATCGAGCGCGAGCCGCAATATAACGGCCTGCTCGTCGAAGGCTTCAACCGGGGCTATCGCCAAGAAGAAGCGCGTTTCCCGGTCTGCGATCAGACGACGCGCCAGATGGAAGCCGAACTGCGCGCGCGCGGCCTGCGCATCGCCCAAGGCCTACGCGCCCGCCACGCCGGCTCCAATGTCCACTGAGGATGCGGACAAGAAGGGCCGCGCCCTGCAGCTCATCCTCGATGCGTGGGACACAGCCTTGCAGGAAGGCGCGGAGGCCGAAGTGATTGCCTCTGTCGCGATCTACGCTGCGCTTGCGGATATGGTCGATCGCTACGGCGAAGACGCGGTGGCGGAATTTTGCGCGACGCTGCCCGAACGCACAAAGCGCGGTGAGTTCACGCTGCGCGCGAACGAGCCTTAGCGATGGAAAAAATTCGTCATTCCGGACGCGCGAAGCGCGATCCGGAACCCAGGGGCCGCGCGCGCATCGTTTGCTCCTGGGTTCCGGGTTCAATGCTTCGCATTGCCCCGGAATGACGAGCGTGAGGCCCAAGCTTCCTCCAGCCATTCCTTCGACGGCGCGCCCTCTTCCGGCGCGCCAGCGCGCGCCAGGAAGAGATGGCGCGCGATTTCGGCTTGGCGCTCAATGTTGTAAGAGCTGAGTTTTGGGGCATGCGGTTCATACGCGTAGGCGCCCTTGCCGAGTGCGTTGAATTTGGCGGCCGCCAGCACCACCCCGCGCGCGGCTTGCCAGACATGAGCGAGTTCGTGGACGAACCAACCTTGGTCCCACATCGCAGCGCCGCTGAAATCATGCGCGGCGCGCCATTTCGAGAAAACGATCGTGCGACCAAACGGCACCATGGCGCCGAAGCCTAAGCGCGGGGCCTGGATGATGCGGATTTTCGTCCACGCGATCTCATCACCGAACACCGAGCGGCCGAGCGCGATTTCGCCGGCGGTAAGC
>JADLHI010000407.1 GCA_020848895.1 Hyphomonadaceae bacterium | reverse complement strand
GGCAACAACGCGATCACCCGGCCCTGCGTGCATGCGCTGGATCCGTCGTTGCAGCGTGTCGGCGTGCTGACGCTCGATGCGCACTTCGATTTGCGCGACACAGATTGCGGGCTGACCAACGGCAATCCGATTCAGGCGCTGTTGGAGGATGGGCTGCCGGGCGCGCATGTGGCGCAGATCGGCCTCCTGCCGTTTGCGAACACGAAGAAGGCGCACGAGAAGGCAAAGAACGCGGGCATTTATGTCGCGACGGCCGCGGCGTGCAAAGCACAAGGTTTGGCCGCGATTGCAACGAACGCGCTGGAGCGGCTGGCGGCGCGGTGCGACGTAATCCATGTGGATTTCGACATCGACGTCGTTGAACGCAGCGCCATGCCGGGCGCGCCGGGCGCGCGGCCTGGCGGCGTTGCGGTGCAAGACTTTTTCGATGCCACGCGGCGGATCTGCGCGCATCCGAAAGTGCGCAGCGTCGATCTCACCGAGTTCGATCCCTCGCTGGACGTCGCGGCAATCAGCGCACTCACCGCCGCGCGTTGGGTCTGCGAAGTGCTGGCCGGCTTCCAGAAACGTTAGAAGCGCGGAAACGGCACAAGCATCGGTACGCGCCGGCGATAGGCTGCATATTCCGGTCCGAGTTCTTCGCTCAGGAAGCGCTCTTCCAGCCGCGCTTTCATCCAAATGCCAACGCTGAGCAAGATGGCGCCAAGCAACGCGCCGGCTTCGCCGCGCGCCACCGCTGTAGCAAACGCGCCGCCGAGAATGCCCGTGTAAATCGGGTGCCGCACCAGCGCGTAAGGGCCAGTGTCAACGACGCGATGATCTGCTTTGCGCGTCACGCTGCCGGACCAGAGCGTGCCCAGGTGCAACCGCGCCCACCAAGCAAAGGCGATGCCCGCGACGATGACGGCGAACATCGCCCACGCGACCGCTTCGCTCACATCCCATTCCGGACCGAGACTGAAGCCGTGCGTCGGCGTGAACAATAACCCCGCGCCGACAAGGCTCACCAATCGGCTCGGCAATTCCGCTACGCCCGCGCGCGCCGACGTTCGGCGTGTCCATGCTGCCGCGGCAATCCACGATACGCCCCACCCCACCCATGCGAGCGTGATCATCGAGCTAGGTGAGGCGTACCAATGCATGATCTTCAGCTCGCCAAGAACGCGCGCACCTCGCTCATGAACCGATCGAACTGATCGATCATGATGAAGTGGTAGCTATCCTCGATCTTCACAATCCGCGCTGTCGGCGCGTTGGCGTAGGAGGCGCGCATGTAGGCGTCGTATTGCTCTGGCGTGATCGGCGCTTGCGGCGGGATGACGTAGAGCACGGTGAGCGGCGCACGGATGTTCGCCAGTTCCGGCCGCAGATCGGTGACGATCAGCTCGTGAAACGCGTTAGCGGTCGTGGCGACATTGCTCAAGCGTGCGTGTTCGATGATTTCGGGCCGCGCCGATTCGGTGCGCACCATCGACGTAATCATGCCGCGCGTTTGATCCGACACGACGCCTTGCGGCGCCATGCGCATCGCGCCGCGGATTTGATCGGCGATCGGGGTCACGCTCTCGGCTGTCGCGCCTGGCCCGCCGAACATCGCGCCCATGAACGGGAACATATCGACGACCATGAGCTTGCCGACGGCTTCGGGGTGGCGCGCAGCCAGCATCATGCCGATCGAGCCGCCCATCGAGTGACCGATGACGGCGGGGTGGTCGAGGTGGTTTTCGCCAATGTAGCGCGCAATTTCTTCCGCGACGGGCGCCGATACAGGGCCGTCGCCATTTGCCCCGACTGGCGCGCCGGCGAAGCCGTTCAGCTGCACGAGATGGACGCGATAATGATCGTCAAGCGCATCCGCCGTCGTGTTCCAGACATCACGCGATGAACTGAGGCCTGGGATGAGAATGACATCGGGGCCGCTGCCGCCTTGCACAACAACACTGATGCGATCGGAGCTGAACTCGCCTGGCGGCGGCGCTGTCGCTGGCGTGGTTGCGCAGGCGGCTAGGGCGAACAGCGCGCCGATCAGAAGTCCACGACGTTTCATGTCTTTCTCCGAATGTGTTGGCGCGCTTCACGCCGGATTGTCTGTTAACCGCCGCCGTTCTGGCCGTTGGATGCATGCGGCGCAATTTTCGCGAACGGGATCAGCATCGGAACGCGGCGGCGATAGCCGGCGTAAGCTTCGTCGCCAAGATCGCGGCGCAGGAAACGCTCCTCGAGCTTGGCCCGCAGCGAAATGGCGGCGACAAGCAATAGCGCGCCGCCAACCGCCTCGATGCGCCCGCTTTCCACGGCCGTAGCCGCCACGGCCAACAACAATCCCGCATACACCGGATGGCGTACGATTCCGTAGGGGCCGGTTTCGACGATGCGATGATCTTCGCTCGGCGCCGATGTGCTCGACCAGAGCGGACCAAGATGCAGGCGCGCCGCCCAGGTGAAGCCCAGACCCAGCACAACCAGGCCAGCCATCGCCCAGCCGACCTCCAGCGAGGCGCGCCAGAGCAATGCGCTTTGCAGCGGCCAATAGGATGCGAGGATCATCACGACAGCGGCGAGTGTCAGCACACGGCTCGGGCTTTCGGCGCCGAGGTCGTGGTGCGAGGCCGTGCGCGCGCTCCAACCGGCGGCGAGAATCCATGTGAAGAGCCACACGATCCACGCCGCCGCGATGAAGGCGCTTGGACTCATTCCATCGTCACCACAAGCTTGCCTGTCGCGGTGCGGTCCATCAGTGCGCGGATGGCCTTGCCGCCTTCGCGCAGGGGGTAGCGCGCGGAAATGCGCGGCTTCACTTTGCCTTCGGCGTAGAGCTTGAAGAGATCGCGCACGTTGCTCTTGTGCAAGTCAGGTTCGCGCGCCGTCGACGCGCCCCAGAACACGCCAATGATAGAGGAACTCTTCAGCAGCGTCAGATTGAGCGGCGGCGTCGGGATGCCGGCCGGGAATCCGATCACCAAATAGCGCCCGTTCCAATTCATCGCGCGCAGCGCCGGCTCGCAATAATCGCCGCCGACGGCGTCATAGACAACGTCCGCGCCGCCGCCGCACGCCTTCTTGAACGCCTCGGCAAGGTCTTTGCTCTGCTGCTTCGACATACCGGAAGCGGGATAGATCACCGCATCGTCGGCGCCCGCGGCTTTCGCGAACGCCGCTTTCTCCTCGGTCGACACCGCCGCAATGACGCGCGCGCCCATCGCCTTGCCGAGTTCGATTGCAGCGACGCCGACACCGCCGGCGGCGCCCAGAATGAGCAGTGTCTCGCCCGCCTTCAGCACGCCGCGATCTTTCAATCCGTAGTACGATGTGCCGTACGTCAAAATGAAAGCGCTCGCTTCGTCGAACGGCATCGCGTCCGGAATCGGCAATACGCGCGCGGCTTGCGCTTTCACCTTCT
>JADLHI010000406.1 GCA_020848895.1 Hyphomonadaceae bacterium | reverse complement strand
TTCGCGGCGATGCTGGTTTCGGCCGGCGTGGCTTCGGCCCAGGAAGCACCCCTCAACGCTGCGGCTTCGCCGGCGCCTGCCGACGAATCGGAGCTTCTAAGCTTGGAAGATATGGACGCCCTGTCTGGAGGGACAGGCGTCGAGGTGGTGATCGATACGGGGCAAGTTCTGACCGCGACGAACACAGGCAACACAGTGACCGGCGACACCGTCGGCTCTGGGCAGGTGACACTCGGGTCGGGCGCGTTCTCGGGCTATGACGGGATCGGCAACTTCGTGATCAACACCGGACACAACAACAACCTTCAGTCCAGCATGAACGTTTCTGTCGTGCTGACGCCGCCTGTGCCGGGCTCATGATCGGTAAGGTGGACACCTTTTTGAGCGCGCCGTCCCACTTCGTGCGGGGCGGCGTTGCGCTCAGCGCGGCGCTCGCCGCGATGTGCCTCGCCGCGCCCGCGGATGCGCAAGTGCGCACGCACGGCGAATACGGCGGCAGCTTTACAGTTTCAGTGACGAGCTGGCGCGACATCCCGTTCCGAACGGTCGTGCGTCAGCAATACGATTACAGCTGCGGTTCGGCCGCGGTCGCGACCATGCTTCGCTTTCACTACGGCCTGGCCGTCAACGAAGCGGAAGTGTTCCAGTCCATGTACGAGCGCGGCGATCAAGCGCGCATCCGCTCTGTCGGCTTCTCGATGCTCGACATGCGGACGTACCTGGAAAGCCGCGGCTTCCGCGCCGACGGCCTGCGGCTTTCGCTCGATCGCTTGGCGACGCTGAACGTGCCGGCGATCGCGCTGATCACGCACAATAACTACCGCCACTTCGTCGTGGTCAAAGGCGTCAGCGCCGATCGCGTGCTGGTTGGCGATCCGACATTTGGCCTGCAGACCTACTCGCGCGAGGAATTCGCCGAGATTTGGAACGGCGTCGTGCTGGCCATCCGGCAAACGCCCGAGGGCTGGCCGACGCCGGCCTATAACCGCGCCGAGGAATGGCGCCCCTGGTCGCGCGCGCCGCTGAATATGGCGCAACAGCCGATCTCGAACACGGATCTCACGCTGGGCTTCCGCGAACTCTACCAGATCACGCCGATCACGCCGTCCGTGCCGGGTTCCTGACCGTGCGCGCGCTCCTGCTCAGCACCGCGTTCATGTCCCTGCTGGCCACGCCAGCCTGGGCTGATGACGGTTGGGGCTCAGGCACCGAGATCATGACCGATGAGGACATGGATACCCACCGCGGCGGCTTCGAAATCGCCGGTTTGAACATCAATTTCGGCGCGACCGTCACCACCCTCGTGAATGGCATACCTGCCCTGGTGACGACCCTCACCTGGACCGATGTCGGTGCTTTCGTTGAGGAAACCGTGGGTGACGTGGGGCAAGACATTGCCGATATGACGCCTGAACAGCTTTCGGCGCTGGGTCTGGACGGCCTGGAGAACGCGGGCGGCGTGGTGATCGAGGATGAGGCCGGCGTCACCGCCCTCGTTCACAACATCACCGAGGGCTCGCTCCAGAACATCATCATCAACAACGCCACTGGCCGTGACCTGTCCCAACAAATCGATGTCACGCTGACCTTGCCGGGCTTTGAGTTCATCCAGGGCCAACTCGTGGCGGAACGGTTCGGGATCAACATTACCGATGACATGAACGTGTTCATCGGCGATCCCGGCGGCTAAGCCACACTAGGCGCTCGGAGCTACGCTCCCCACGAGCCAAGCGTCCCTCTCCTCTTGGCCCTGGCAGTAATTCGGGCTACCCATCCCCGGCACTTTTGAGGGGATCGCGATGCGGCTTTCAGGCGAAAATTGGGGTTCAGGCGCGCCAGAGTACGGCTTCGGTGAAGGACATCGGACGTTCACCGTGCTTTCCGGCGACAGCCTTGGGAGCATCGAGGCGCTGTCTTCATGTGGTTGCCCTGGTTGCCTCTCAAACCTCGAGCGCAAGATGGCGGGATGGGACGCGGCGCCTGGCGGTGAAGTCACGCGCACGGATGGCGGCGGTCCTTTCGAGGCCGATGAGAGCGCGGGCGTTGACAGCGTCGGCAACACGGTTGGCACGGCCTCGACGCTGGCGATCGGCGCTTCAACCAACGGCTTCGTTCACAGCGCTGGCGACCGCGATTGGTACGCGGTCACGATGGTTGCAGGTCAAAGTTACACATTCACGCTGAACGGCACGACGCTCACTGATCCCTATCTCGAAATCTACAATTCGTCGGGCACGCTCATCGGCTTCGACGATGACTTCGGTTCGGGCATCAACGCGCAGCTGCGTTGGACGGCGACCGAATCCGGCACGTACTACATCAACGCGCAGGCCTATCCCGACAGCGGCCTGACCGGCGGCTACTCGCTGACCGCGGCGACGAGTTCGCCCGCGAGCCCGCTCGACTCGATCGACTATCACTACACGATGCCGACGACGAACATCTCGATCTGGTTCTCGACGCCGGGCTACACCAACCCATCGGGCGACGCGACGGTTCGCTCGTGGACGCAGCCGGAAATCGACGCGGTTATGGCCGCGCTCGCGACCTATTCGGCCATCACGCCGCTGACGTTCAGCGTTGCAGCCAACCAAGGCGCCGCAACCTGGATCTTCACGCTGGCGGATCTACCGGGCAACACGCTCGGCTACTTCGCCGTCGGCGCGCAGTATTCTGCGTTCGATCCGAACGTGGCGGACTTCACAGCCGGCCTCACGCCGGGCGGCAACAGCTGGGTGACGATCATCCACGAAGCCGGCCACGGCCTCGGGATGGCGCACCCGCACGACAACGGCGCTGAAGACTACGGCCCCGACAACAGCGAAGTCATGCAGGGCGTCACCGATGCGTTCGAGTCCTTCGGTTCGTTCAACCTGAACCAGGGCGTCTTCACGACGATGACATACAACGACGGTTGGCGCACGTCGGGCTTCGGTGGCCCGCCGAGCAACCTCGTTGGCGGCCAAGCCACGCCGATGGCGCTCGATATCGCGCTCATGCAGCAGCGTTACGGCGTCAACCCGACGACCGGTTCGGGCAACACGGCCTACACGCTTGCCCTCACCAACTCGGCTTATCGCTCGATTTGGGACGTCGGCGGCACGGACACGATTTCGTACGCGGGCTCGGGCAACGCGACGATCGACCTGCGCGCGGCGACGCTGCTCAACGCAGTGGGCGGCGGCGGTTACGTCTCGTTCGTGCAAGGCGTGCATGGCGGCTGGACAATCGCCAACGGGGTGGTGATCGAAAACGCCACCGGCGGCGGCGGCAATGACACGCTGATCGGCAACAGCGCGGCGAACATCCTGACCGGCGGCGCCGGCGTCGACAACATGACCGGCGGCAACGGCAACGATACATATTTCGTTGACGATGCCGACGACGTTGTCACTGAAGCTATCGGCGAAGGCACCTACACCGTCAATTCCTCGCTTACCTATCAGCTAACGGCGAATGTCGAGAACCTGACGCTTCTCAGCTCGGTCTTCGAAGTCCACGGCGCCGGCAACGCGCTCAACAACGTCATCAGCGGCAACAGCAACGGGAACGTTCTCCAAGGTCTTGTCGGCAATGACACGCTCATTGGCAACGGCGGCAACGACCAGCTACTGGGCGGCGCTGGCATCGACACGGCTGGCTATGCGCTTGCATCGATGTCAGCGACGTGGACGCGCAATCCGAATGGCACCTGGACTGTGACGGGCGAAGGCACAGACACGCTAACCAGCGTTGAGTTCTTGGACTTCATCGATCGCGATGTCTTTCTCGATCGCGCCTATTCGACGCTCTCGGGCGATGGCACCTCGGATGTGTTCATGCGTCACTCTACCGGCGCCATGGGCGTGTGGTTCGTCGACGGCGCGGGCGTCACCGGCGCCGCTGGCCTCGGCGCAATCGATCCGTCATGGGCGATCGAAGGCGTCGCAGATTTCAACGGCGATGGGCGCGATGATCTCTTCATGCGCAACAATAACGGCAATCTCGGCGTCTGGTTCATGAATGGCGCCAGCGCCAGCGGCGCCGCCGGCCTCGGCAACATCGATCTGAGCTGGGACATTGCAGGGCTTGGCGATCTCAACGGCGATGGCTTCGACGACATGGTGATGTGGAACGCCAACGGCTCGCTCGGCGTCTGGTTCATGAACAATGGCGCTGTCTCGGGCGCCGCGGGCCTCGGCAGTCTCAGCCAAGCGACTTGGGACTTCGAAGCGCTGGCCGACTTCAACGGCGACGGCCGCGACGACATTCTCTGGCGTAACACCGCAGGCGACACCGGCATCTGGTTCATGGACGGCGGTTCAGCGACCGGCGCCGGCATCGGCAACATTCCAACCGGTTGGGCCATCGAAGGCGCAGGCGATTTCAACGGCGATGGCCGTGACGACATCTTGATGCGCGACGCCAGCGGCAATCTCGGCGCCTGGTTCATGAACGGCGCCAGCGCCACCGGCGTTGGTCTCGGAAACGTTTCGACCCAATTCGCCGTGGCTGCGATAGGCGACTATAACGGCGACGGTCGCGACGACATCCTCTGGTGGCACGACAACGGCTCGCTCGGCGTCTGGTTCATGAACGGCGGCTCTGTCAGCGGCGCAACCTCATACGGCGGCGTCTCGCACGACTGGATCATCAATCCAGGCGGCTAACGCAAAGCTGCTTGCGCCGCTAACGCACCGCATTAGGCTCCGCGTGTTTTTGAGCGCGCGGAGCGAGTATGCCAGCACCACATAGGGTCCTCACCGCATCTGAGTTCGATGGCGTAGAGGCGTGGTTTTCATCTTGGCGCGATCACACGAGCATTCACGTCAACACGCCGGCCTATCCCCTCTTCAGCGAGAGCGGCATCCGCGCTGAAATTGCGGATGCGGCCTGCGCGTGCCCGATGTGCAGCGGCTTCTCGTTCTCGGGACCACAGGCATTCACGCAGCCGCAGAGTGGCGTCGCCGGCAACGGTCTGCCGATCTACAACTGGAACCAGGCAGCCGCGCAGATCGCGCGCGACAGCAGCGGCTGGGGCGGCGGCGCCGTTGTCACCTACGGTTTCCGCGCCACCGAACCTGCGGCGATGCCCGCTGGCGTCTCTGGCTTCGTGCCGTTCAATGCCGAGCAGATCGCAGTGGCGATCGAGTCTTTGGCGCTCTGGTCCGAAGTGGCGAACATCACGTTCGTGCGCGTTCAAGATGGGACCGGCTACACCAACAACGCGACGATGCTGTTCGCGAACTATACATCAGGCGCCGATGGCGCTTCGGCGTTCGCGTACTATCCGGGATCGACCAGCGCGATCGCGCTCGCCGGCGATGTCTGGATCAATTTCTCGCTCGACACCAACAATTCGAACCTTATCGAAGGCGCCTTCGGGCCGCACACGATGGTGCACGAGATTGGTCACGCTATCGGGCTCGCGCACCCTGCCGATTACGATGCTCTCGACGGCACCGATCCGACCTATCCGGAATCCTCGGTCTATGGGCAGGATTCCCGGATGTACACGGTGATGAGCTATTTCGGCTCAGCCGGCCCAGGCGGCAGCTTGGGCGCGTTCGCATCTGGACCGCAACTGCACGACATCGCCGCGGCGCAATTGCTCTACGGCGCCAACATGAACACGCGGACGGGCGACACCGTCTATGGCTTCAACTCAAACACCGGCCACGCGCACTTCACGATCACGGCTGATGAGCAGACTCCTGTGTTCGCGATCTGGGATGCGGGCGGCAACGACACCATCGATCTCTCCGGCTTCTCGAACGCAGTCGAGATCGATCTGCGCGAAGAAGCGTTCTCGAGCGCGGGGCCTGGCACCAATCCCGCCGTCAACGGCGGCCGCGCATACGGCAACATTTCGATCGCGCGCGGCGCGGTAATCGAAAACGGCATTGGCGGCGCGGGCGCGGACACGCTGATCGGCAACGCCGTGAACAACGTCCTCACCGGCAACGCCGGCAACGATCGCATGACCGGCGCCGGCGGCAACGACCAGCTACTGGGCGGCGCTGGCATCGACACGGCTGGCTATGCGCTTGCATCGATGTCAGCGACGTGGACGCGCAATCCGAATGGCACCTGGACTGTGACGGGCGA
>JADLHI010000405.1 GCA_020848895.1 Hyphomonadaceae bacterium | reverse complement strand
GCAGGCGCGCTCCGATCGGCTGGCTGCGCCGCCGTTGCGTCCTGCACAGGCTCGCTTGGCGCGGGCGCCTGGGGCGCGCTCATCGGTGCGGCGGCAAGATCGCTATCCTGCGGTTGCGCTTGCGCCGGCGCTTGCTCGGTCTGCGACGCAACGATCTGCACCGCAACCGGCGCGGCCATTGGCGGCGGCGCCGACGGCAATGGCCCACCAAGCAGCGCGACGTCCGGATCGATCGTCTCATCGTGATCCGGCGTCTCTTCGCCCTCGCTTGCCGAAGCCTTCGCCTCCACGCGTGGCGTCTCATCCTTTGCTTCGGTCTGCTGCTGTTGCTGCGCCGGAGCAGGGCGTTCCCGCGCTGGCTCGGTCACGGCGTCGAGGTGGTCGCCAAACGTCTGCCCGTTATCGTCGGCGGCCGGCGCGCGCGGCGCCGCCCGCGTCGGCGGCGGCGTGAAAGCGTCAAGCACTGGCTCTGGTGCGAAATCCATAAGCTCCCCGGCCGAACGCGACTTGTCCCGCGCCCAGCCCGCGACCCCGAGCAAGCCCCGGGCCACGCCGCTAACCATGATAAAATCAAGCAAAAACAATATAATAAGAAATGCGCCTATCTCTTTCCGCGTCTCAAACGGCAATTTTCGCCGTCGCACCCGGCAGCTTCTGCCGGGCGATTAACCATGGCCCCGACCTTGCGTGGTGAACCCCCACGCACCGCGCGCGAGCCTCTCCAGTTCGCGCCGGGAGCAGGGGAGAAAGCGTGTTATTTCAAGCGCTTATAATCGCTCGTCAGGCGCGTAACGCGCCCGCGCCCGCCCGGCTGATTTTGCCGGGCGCTGGGCGCCTTTTGCCGGGAGCCTGCTCATGGTCGGCCTAACCAGCGTTCTTCTCGCCGGGCTTTCGGGCCTCCGCGCCGCGCAAACCGGCGTCGCCACCGTTTCGCAGAACATCGCCAACGCCAACACGCCCGGTTACGTGCGCACCGAGTTGACGCTCGCGCCGCGCACCCAGATTGGCGCCGGCGCCGGCGTTGAGATCACCGGCATCAAGCGCGCCGCCGATCGCTTCTTGGCCACCGCCAGCTACATCGCTTCTTCCGCCGCAAGCTCCGCTTCGGCGCGCGCCGATCTGTTGTCGCGCGCGCAGCAGACTTTCGGCGATCCGTCCGACTCGTCCTCCGTGTTCGGCATGGTCGACGAATACTGGTCGGCGTTGACCGAACTTGGCGTCGATCCGTCCTCAAGCTTGCGCCGCGCCGACGCCGTAAGCGCATTGCAGGCGACGTATTCGGAAGTCCATCGCATCGGCGAGTCGCTGCAACAGCTCATCGGCGAAGCGGATCAACGCATCGGCGATGCTGTCTCCGAAGCGCAGAACCTGATGAACCGCATCGCGGACCTCAACAACGAAATCCGCCTCAACAAGCGCAGCGGCGCCGACACCAGCTCCGCCGAAAACGCTCAGTCGGCGCTCATCGATCAGTTGTCCGAGTTGATGGATGTCCGCGCCACGCCGCAGCAAGATGGCGGCGTGCACATTCGCACCGGCGGTGGCGCATTGCTTGTCGGCGTCACGGCCGCCAAGCTCAGCTACGCGCCGAACCCATCGCCCTACGCCACGCACGGCGTCATCTCGCTCAACGAAGAGATCGGCTCGAACATCAATATCGAGTCTTTCCTCACCGGCGGCTCAATCAAAGGGCTGCTGCAGGCGCGCGACGTCGATTTGCCTGGCCTCGCTGAAGCCCTCGGCGGTTACGCCGGCGCGCTCGCCGATGCGATGAACGCCGTGCACAACGAAAACGCCTCCTCGCCCGCCGTCTCCTCGATGACCGGTCGCCAAACCGGCTTGCTCAGCACCGATGCCCTGAATTTCACCGGCACGACGACGCTCGCCATCACCGATTCCGGCGGCATCCTGCGCGATCGCCTCACCATCGATTTCGACGCGCAGACCATTACCTCGGAAGCGCCTCCAAATACAGTTTCGTTCGCCGGCGGCGGCACGATCGGCGATTTCGTTGACGCGCTGAACACCGCGCTCGCCGCCGAAACGCCATCCGGCAGCGCCACATTCACTGACGGCGTTCTCTCGCTCAATCTCTCCGGCCAGGGCGGCATCGTCATTCAGCAGGATAGCGCCGATCCGGCGTTGCGGGCAGGGCGCGGCTTCTCGCACTTCTTCGGTCTCAACGATCTTGTCTCGCGCCCGACGCCGCTGTTCTTCGAAAGCGGCATCAGTGGCGCGGATCTGCATGGCCTCGCCGACGATGGAGCCATTCAATATCAAATCCGCGACACCCAAGGCCGCTTCATCGCCGATCGCACGATCTCTATTACCGGTCCGCTCGCGGCGCCCGGCGCGACATGGAATGACTTGCTTTCAGCGCTCAACGCCCCTGGCACGGGTCTCGGCGAATACGGCGCATTCTCGCTGAACGCGACCACCGGCCAGATCACCTTCGCGCCAAACGCTGCGTTCAACGTGCAGCTCGTCAACGATTCCACGCAACGCGGCAACACCGGCGTTGCGTTCTCCGCGCTGCACGGCCTCGATTCCTCTGCAACCGCTGGCCGCGCGACTGAGGTCGATGTCAACGCGCTCATAGCCAACGACACCTCGCGCCTGGCTGTCGGTCGTCCCAACCTTGCGGTCAATCTCGGCGTCAAGGTCATCGAGGCCGGCGACAATCGCGGCGCCAACGCCCTCGCCGCCGCGCGCGATACTATGCGCAGCTTCGGCGCCGCCGGCGTCCTCACCGCGCAAACCGGCACGCTCGCCACGTACGCCGCGCGCCTCGGCGGCGAAGCAGGGCGCCTCGCCAGCGATTCCGAGCGCCAAGCCACCGGCGCCGCGGCCGTCGCCACCGCCGCTGCCGATCGCCGCGGTGAAAAGGAAGCCGTCAGCATCGATGACGAGCTGATGAAGATGACCACCTATCAAAACGCCTACGCCGCCGCCGCGCGCGTGATCCAAGCCGCCACCGAAATGCTCGATGTGCTTATGACCATCGGCTACCGCTGAGAGTGAACTAGATGTCCGCCAGCACGCCACTCAACGCCCGCTTCTTCACTCGCGCCCAGGGCGACGTTCGCCGCATCACCAGCGAGCTTGGCAATCTGCAAGCGCAGATCGCCTCCACGAAGAAGGCCGATACGCTGCAAGGCTTCGGCGGCGCTTCGAGCCGCATCCTCAGCGCCTCCAGTATGCGCGCGCAAACCGATTCGCGCGCATCCGTTCTCAACCAGCTCGAAGCCCGCTTTGGCGTGCAGGGCGCTGCGCTCGGCCAAGTCTCCGACGCCACCCAATCGCTCGCGCAAACCATCCGCGAGGCCATCAGCGCCAATGACGGGCGCGGCATTTCCACTGAACTCGAACTCGCGTTCAACAGCATCGTGTCGGCGCTCAACGAGACCTGGAACGGCCAGCCTATGTTCGCCGGCGAGCGCCAAACGGGCTCGCCCGTGCAAGTCACCTCGCTCGACGAACTTGCTGTCACGGTTCAGCCCGAAGAGATGTTCAACGAAGCCGATCGGTCGCAGATCATCGATCTGGGGGATGGCGCGCCGATCAAGCTCGCGTCGAAAGCGTCGGAACTCTCGACCGATCTTTTCAACACCCTGCGTCAGCTCAAATTCATGCTCAACGGCGCTGGCGGAACGCTGGGCTCGCCAATGACCGGCTCGTACACGGCAACATTGCAGAACATCGCCGCCGATCTCGACAACCACTCCAAAAACTTCGTCACCGAAGAGGGCCGCACCGGCCAGCTGCAAAAGCGCTTCGAAAACGATCGCCTGCGTCTGGAAGCGCGCTCGGACCTTCTGACCAAGGAGATCGGCGATCAAACCGACGCCGATCTCGCCGAAGTCTCAATCCGCCTCAACACGCTGCTCACCCAATACGAGGCCGCCGCCAAGACGTTCTCCGAACTCTCGCAGCTGTCGCTGCTGAAATACCTATAAGGCGCGCCAACGCTCGTCCTCCCCCGTTAGGGGGAGGTGTCTCGCGCGACACGCGAGGCGGAGGGGTGGGCGCCGCAATCTCCAGGCTATCGCGCTATCCCCTCAGTCATCGTGCTCCCGCACGCTGACAGCTCCCCCTTGCGGGGGAGCACGTGCGGTTGCATATGGCGCAGACCAATTTCGTTCCGGACCTTGAATCCGGGAGGGATAGAAGATGACAACCGCCACAACAGCGGACCGCCGGCTCTCGCCCGCCGAAGCTTCAGCGAAGGTGGGTCCAGCCGGCAATGGTCCTGGCCGGCAAGATGCCGGCGCTCCGAAGAATTCACTCGGCTTCGCCAAGCCGCCCAGCGAGACACGCGTCGTCGCCGCCATGTCCGGCGGCGTCGATTCCTCCGTCGTCGCCGCGATGCTGAAGCGGCAAGGCTACGACGTCGTCGGCGTCACGTTGCAGCTCTATGATCACGGCGCGGCGGTGAACAAGCCCGGCGCCTGCTGCGCCGGCCAAGACATTCACGACGCCCGGCGCGTCGCCGACGCCTGCGGGTTCCCGCACTACGTCTTGGATTACGAAAGCCGCTTCCGTCACGCCGTGATGGAAGATTTCGCCGACACCTATCTCGCCGGCGCCACGCCGATCCCATGCGTGCGCTGCAATCAAACCGTGAAGTTCAAGGATCTAAAGCGCGTCGCTGAAGACCTCGGCGCCGATTGCCTCGCCACCGGCCATTACGTGCAACGCATCGAGGGCCCCAACGGCGCCGAACTCCACCGCGCCGCCGACGCGAGCAAGGATCAAACCTACTTCCTGTTTGCGACGACGCGCGATCAGCTCAACTATCTGCGCTTTCCACTCGGCGGCTTGCCGAAGAGCGAGACCCGCGCGCTCGCCAACGAACTCGGCCTTCGCGTCGCCGAAAAGCCGGACAGCCAAGACATCTGCTTCGTGCCGAACGGCAAGTACCAAGACATCGTCGAAAAGCTCCGTCCTGGCGCCATCGAGCCCGGCCAAATCGTCCACGTCGATGGCCGCGTCATGGGCGAGCATAACGGTGTCATCAATTTCACCGTCGGCCAACGCCGCGGCCTCGGCATCGCCACCGGCGAACCGCTCTTCGTCGTGAAGCTCGACGCAGCCTCGAAGCGCGTCATCGTTGGCCCGCGCGAAGAACTCGGCGTCACGCGCATCGCGCTGAAGGAAGTGAACTGGATCGGCGAAGGCGCAACCTGGCGCGACGGCCAAGACGTTCTCGTCCGCGTCCGCTCCACACGTCCGCCCGTTCCCGCAAAGCTGTATTTTTCTTCCCCCGTTCACGGGGGAAGTGTCATTGGCAAAGCCAATGACGAAGGGGGCAGCCGGCGCACCACGTTGAACATTGGCGTGCGTCCCGCCCCCTCAGTCAGCTTCGCTGACAGCTCCCCCGCGCGCGGGGGAGCAAACTGCTCAGTCTTGCTTGACGCGCCGGAAGAGGGCGTAGCCCCAGGCCAAGCCGCCGTCTTCTACGACCCGCACTCCACGCGCGTCCTCGGCGGCGGCTGGATCATGGCGACTGAATGACCATCGACGACCAAGCCCGCGCATTGCTGAAAGAAGTGATGACGCCCAAGCGCCGCGCGCGCCAACGCATCGCCGAGCCGCTGCGCGACGCGCAGCAAGTCGAAATCGAAACGCCGCACGGCAAAATCGCCGCCTGGCGTCACGGCGAGGGCCCAGCCGTGCTGCTCGTCCACGGCTGGCAGGACGACAACTCGCTCTGGAGTCCGCTCATCTCCGCGCTCGCCGAGATCGGCATCGCTTCAGTCGTGTTCGATCTCCCAGGCCACGGCTTCTCCGAAGGCGACAGCTGCGCGCCGTCACGCGCCGCCGAAGCGCTCCAACGAATTACGCAACAACTGGGGCCCATCGACGCCGTCGTCACGCATTCCTTCGGCGGCCCGGTTACCGGCTTTGCGCTGCTCAACGGCTTCACCGCGCGCCGCATTGCGCTCATCGCGCCGCCGCGCGGCCGCAACAAACGCTGGTTCGATTTCGCCGAAGAGCGCGGCATCTCGCCAGACGTCGTCCACCGCGCCCGCGAAATCTACGCCGAAGAAGCCGGCCTCCACGCCAACTTCGATCTCGCCGCAATCGCCAGCCCGATCGAAACGCTGGTGCTGCACTCCATGGATGACGACGCCGTCGAGTGGGAAAATGCCGAAGCCATCGCCAAGCAATGGCCCAATTCCGAACTCGCCCTCTGCGATGGCCTAGGCCACCGCGTGATCGCGCAAGATCGCGGCGTGATCGAACGCATCGTGGGGTTTGTGGCCTAAAAATATGGACCGCCGGCGCCTGTTGGCGCACGGCGCATCGGCGCTTATTGTGCCCAGCAAAGAAGGGAACACCCAACAATGAGCCAAGAAGATATCGTCATCGTCGGCATGGCCCGCACGCCCATGGGCGGTTTGCTGGGCGAGCTTGCGAACCT
>JADLHI010000404.1 GCA_020848895.1 Hyphomonadaceae bacterium | reverse complement strand
GCGAACTTCGTCGTGACGATCTCTCGATCCAGCGGCTGATCGGCGCCAGGTCCGAAGATCGCGGGAAAGAATTCGGGCTGCACGCGGCCGAGGAGCACGTTGCAGTCGGTGATGGTCAACGGTCCGCCGCGGCGATAGCAGGCAGGCCCTGGATCAGCGCCGGCGCTGTGCGGGCCGACGCGCAAGCGTGCGCCGTCAAAAAAGCAGATCGATCCGCCGCCGGCGGCAACGGTGTGGACCTGCAGCATCGGCGCCGAAAGTCGTACGCCGGCGACGACAGTTTCGTTGGTGCGCTCGAATGCGCCCGCGTAGTGCGAGACGTCGGTTGACGTACCGCCCATATCGAAGCCCAGCGCGTGATCGAACCCCGCACGCCGCGCCGCAGCCGCCATGCCGACGACGCCGCCGGCGGGGCCGGAGAGAATGGCGTCGCGGCCGCGAAAGCTGTCCGCGTGCGCCAAGCCGCCGTTCGATTGCATGAACAACAAACTTGGACCGCCGGCATCTTGCCGGCCTTCTGTTTGCCGGCCGGAAGCTGGCGGTCCGAATCCGCTTTGGAAGCCGCCGATATAGGCGCGCAGGACAGGGGAGAGGTATGCATCCGCAACCGTTGTATCGGCGCGCGGCACGAATTTGATGAGGCCGCTGATCTCCGAACTGACGCTCACCTGCGTGAAGCCGATCTCCCGCGCGATCTCGGCTAGCTTCTGCTCATGTGCAGGATAGGCCCAGCCATGCAGGCAGGCGATCGCCGCCGCACGCAGCCCGTCATCGTAGGATTTTTGCAGCGCCGCGCGGGCATGCGCCTCGTCCAGCGGCGTTAGCACCTCGCCTTCCGCCGTCACCCGTTCACGCACTTCGATGACGCGCTTGTGCAGCAGATCGGGCTTCACGATGTGCAGCGCAAAAATATCTGGCCGCGCTTGCGTGCCGATCTCCAGCGCGTCACCGAAGCCTTCGGTCACCACCAGCACGACGTCAGCGCCTTTGCGCTCCAGCAGCGCGTTTGTGGCGACGGTCGTCCCGAGCTTCACCATGTCGATGTCGACAAACGAAGCACGATGCTCTTTGAGAATGAGTCGCATCGCCTCGTGCGCCGCGTCTTCGTAACGCCCAGGTGCGACCGAGAGCAGCTTTTTCACCACCTCGACGCCGCCAGGCCCGCGCGCCACGACGTCGGTGAAGGTGCCGCCGCGATCGATCCAGAATTGCCAGCTCATTGCGGCGCGACCATCGCTAGCCGGCGCCATTCAATCAAGCGCTTAGCGATTGCCGCGACGGCGCGAGGCGGAGTAGGTTCGCGCCCGTAAGGGAGCCAAGCCGCTTGAAGCCCACAAATATCGCGAACCCCGACTATTTCCATAAGGTCGTCGATTGTCAGTGGGCGTGTCCGGCGCATACGCCGGTGCCGGAATACATCCGGCTGATCGCCGCGCAGCGTTATTCCGATGCGTACATGGTCAACTGGAAATCGAATGTGTTTCCGGGCGTGCTTGGACGCACCTGCGATCGCCCCTGCGAGCCAGCGTGCCGCCGTGGCCGCGTCGAAGACGAACCGGTCGCGATCTGTCGCCTGAAGCGCGTCGCCGCCGACAATAAGGGCGAGATCACGGGCCTGCTGCCCCCGAAGGCGACGAAGAAGAACGGTAAGCGCATCGTCTGCATCGGCGCCGGCCCCGCGTCGCTGACCGTTGCGCGCGATCTGCTGCCGCTGGGTTACGAAGTTCACATTTACGACGCGGAGCAGAAGGGCGGCGGCATGATCCGCACCCAGATTCCGCGCTTCCGCCTTCCCGAGAGCGTGATCGACGAAGAGGTCGACTACATCCTTCGCTACGAGCCGGTCGCGCATTTTGGCAAGCGGGTGGACTCGCTGAAGGAAGTGCTCGCGCAAGGTTGGGACGCCGTGTTCGTCGGCACCGGCGCGCCGCGCGGCCGCGATCTTGGCTTGCCCGGCCAAAAGGAAGCGGGCGCAAGCATCCATATCGGCATCGATTGGCTGTCGAATGTTTCGTTCGGCCACATCGATAAGATCGGTAAGCGCGTCATCGTGCTCGGCGGCGGCAACACCGCCATGGATTGCTGCCGCACCTCGCGCCGCTTGGGCGGCGAAGACGTGAAAGTCATCGTCCGCTCCGGCTTTGACGAGATGAAGGCCTCGCCCTGGGAAAAGGAAGACGCCCAGCACGAAGGCATTCCGATCATCAACTTCCACAATCCGAAGGAATTCACGCACAAGAACGGCAAGCTCACAGGCGTGACGTTCACGAAGATGCACTGGGTTGAGAAGGACGGGAAACGCAAGCTTGAGCCAACCGGCGAGCCGGATGTTCACTTCGAGTGCGACGATGTGCTGATGGCCGTCGGCCAGGAAAACTCGTTCCCGTGGATCGAGCGCGACATCGGCATGACGTTCGACAAGTGGGACATGCCGGTTGTCGACGAAGTGACGTTCCAGTCTTCGATCCCGAACGTCTTCTTCGGCGGCGACGCCGCCTTTGGCCCGAAGAACATCATCTGGGCGGTTGCCCATGGCCACGACGCCGCCGTGTCGATCGATCTTTTTTGCCACGGCCGGAGTGTGAAGGATCGTCTGCCGCCTGGCGTGTCGATGATGTCCACCAAGATGGGCATCCACGAATGGGCCTACGACAACGATATCTCGCTCGACCTTCGCTACAAGGTTCCACTGGTTGAGCCGGAAGTGG
>JADLHI010000403.1 GCA_020848895.1 Hyphomonadaceae bacterium | reverse complement strand
GAAGGTGCGTTAGCTATGCGCGCCGCCAATGTTCGTCGAGGCCGCGTGTTTCAGCGCGTGCGAATCCAAGTGAAGCAGCTAGTGCTTTCGATGCTGTATTACGGATATCGATCACGGCTTCGAACGAAGCCGCGCCATTTTGGGACAGATGCTCCATCATCGCACTGACCGCTTCGCGGGCGAAGCCGCGCCGCCAGACGCGCGGGTCGAAGAGATAGCCGATCTCCACGCGCTGATCAGGCTTTACGGTCGCTTCGATCGTGCCCAGTCCTGCGCCGCCATCGCGCAACCAGACTGTCCAATTGAGCCACTGGTCCAGCCTGTTTGGCGCGGTTTCCTGGATCACACGCGCAAAATGCTGCGCCAGTTCGGCGCCGTTGGCGGGCGCATTTCGCGGCACATAGAGGTAGATAAGTGGATCGCGGAGCGCCGGAAACATCGCGGCGGCGTCCTCGACGCGTGTGCGTCGCAATTCGAGGCGCGGCGTAAGAATGGGATCGCGCGACGCGTCGATCACGAAAGTCCAACCATCTCGCGCACATCGGCGGGGGATTTGCCGCTCTCACGCAGCGCCCTCAGTGTCGAAGCGTGATTGCGTTTGGCCAGGCGCTTGCCGTCGTCGCCGAGGATAAGCCGGTGGTGGCGATAGACCGGTTGCGGCAAGTCCAGCAGCTTCTGCAGGAGCACATGTAGATGCGCCGCCTCGCGCAAGTCCTCGCCGCGGATCACGTGCGTGACGCCCTGCAACGCATCGTCCCACACCGACGCCAGATGATAGCTCGTGCCGAAATCCTTGCGCGCGAGCACGACATCGCCGTGCCGTTCGGGCTCGGCGCGCACAAGACCGGTCTCGTCTTCGAAGACAAGCGCGAAATAGGCGGGGCCAAGCGCGGCGCGCGCCTTCTTGAGTGAAAGGCGCCACGCAAACGATTCGCCCGCTTCGAGCTTCGCGGCTTCCTCAGCCGGCGGAAGTGCTTCGCCGCGAAACGCCTCTTCGGACTGGCCGTGCGGCGCGGATGCAATCGCCTCGGCAATGTCCTTGCGCGTACGGAAGCAGCGATAGACGAGATTGCGATCGACCAGGTTTTTCAACGCGCCTTCGTAGTCCGCCATGTGTTCGGATTGGCGCCGCACCGGTTCTGTCCAGGCGATGCCCAGCCAAGCAAGATCCTCGAAGATCGCCGCTTCAAATTCCGGGCGCGCGCGGCCCTGGTCGATGTCTTCGATGCGCAGCACAAAGCGTCCGCCCGCGGCTTGCGCCGCGTTGAACGTCGTCAGCGCCGAAAAAGCGTGGCCCAGGTGCAGGAAGCCAGTGGGTGAGGGCGCAAAGCGGGTGACGAATGTCATCATCGCTTTCTAGCTCTCACGCTTCCCGAACGCACCCCAGCCTTGAGCCGGGGTGCAAGCCAGGACCTAGAAGCAACATGCTGTGTCTTGTTGTCCTCTTGGTCGGGGTTCTCCGCGGCGCTTCGGCCGGGAAGCGCGTGGGGTGCTTGCCTTGATCTCAGCGCACGTTAGGCAGAGCGCATGACACTCTTTCTCGATGGCCCCCGAATGCCGCCTGCGCGCGGTGGCAAACCGGACTCTTTGGTCATCTTTCTTCACGGCTACGGCTCCAACGGCGCCGACCTTATTTCGCTCGCGCCATATTGGGCTGAAGCGTTGCCAGGCACGGCGTTTGTTTCGCCGAACGCGATTGAGCCGGTCCCGATGGCGCCGGGCGGCTATCAGTGGTTTCCGATCTCCAATCTCGACCCGCATTTGATGGAGCAGGGCGCGCGCGCCGCGGCGCAATCGGTGGATCGTTTCATCGATCGCGAGTTGGAGAAATATGCTCTGACGGCCGATCGCCTGGCGCTCGTCGGCTTCAGCCAAGGCACGATGATGGCGCTGCATGTTGGCCTGCGCCGCGAACGGCAGATCGCCGCTATCCTGGGCTTTTCAGGCGTGCTGGTAGGCGGGCGCACTCTGAAGGAGCAGATGCGCTCCAAACCGCCAGTGCTGCTCATCCATGGCGACCGCGACCCGACCATTCCGATTCCGGCAATGTTCGATTCGGCCGAGGCGTTGGCCGCCGCCGACCACGGCGCGCAGTGGCACATATCGTACGGAGTACCGCACTCGATCGGGCCGGACGGCCTGGAACTGGGCGGCGAATTTCTCGCCATGTGCTTGAAAACCAAGGGCCTAACGGGCGCGGGCTGAGGTTTTTCGGCCACGTGGCCGGAGTGTCACGAACCTGTCGCCGCAAATCAGCTAAAGCTGGTTCGCATCGGCTGCGGTCGATGTGCTACACTGCTGGTGCAGAAGGAGAGACGTCTTCAGTCCACTGAGCGTAATCCGACACCAGGTCCTTGAGCGGCTGCATTGGAGCGGCCGCCCATGAACGTTTCCAGCGCCCCTCTCGCGGGCTTTCCGGCGCTGGTTCTCAACGCCGATTTTCGCCCGCTATCGTATTATCCGCTGTCGTTGTGGCCGTGGCAGGAGGCGGTGAAGGCCGTCTTCCTGGAGCGCGTCGACGTCGTTGCGCATTACGATCAGGTCGTACATTCGCCGTCGTTCGAAATGAAGCTGCCGAGCGTGATCTCGCTGCGCGACTACGTGCATCAAGATCGCCCGCCGGCCTTCACCCGCTTCAATGTGTTCCTGCGTGACGGCTTTGCCTGCCAATATTGCGGCACGCCGGAGGATCTGACGTTCGATCACGTTCTGCCGCGCTCGAAGGGTGGGCGAACAACGTGGGAGAACATCGTCACGGCGTGTGCGCCATGCAATCTGAAGAAGGGCGGCAAGTACGCTCATCATTCGGGCATGCGGCCCTACAAGCGTCCGCGCCGCCCGACGATGCATGAGCTGCAACATGTCGGCCGTCGTTTCCCACCACACCATCTGCACGAAAGCTGGATGGATTATTTGTATTGGGACGTGGAACTCGAGGCGTAGCCCCCAATCAACGTAGCGCTGTTGTTCGTTCCATGCGCACGCCGTCGGGCGTTGCGCAAAATCCGCCCTTGATCTGCTGAAAATGAATGCTGGCAACGGATTCCAGCCTGGCCGCGAGACTGTCCACCCGCGCGCGGGATTCATCGAGCAGTGTGATCGTAGCAGGATTTGCCGCGGCCGCGGTGACCCACGCGGCGGCGGCGATGGCGAGTGCTTGTGCGACGCTCATGTCCCTGGCTCCCTCGGCCAGGGTGTTTAGTCGGCCTTCTTTGCGCCTGTTCGTCGGCGCTGAAACAAAGCTGAAATGTTAGCCCAGGCCGGCCGAGACGTCGGTGAAGACGCCGGTGAGGCTATCGCCGACGGCGCCGACGGCGCCGACGATCACCAGGCCGATGAGCGAGGCGATGAGGGCGTATTCGATGGCGGTCGCGCCGCTTTCGTCGCGAAGGAAACTCATGATCATGCGGCGGTCCGTTCGATGAGGCGATTGACGAGGACGACATCGGCTGGCGGCATCTCGTGCGCGCGCAGCTCTGCCGGTTGAACCCATTTGGCGGCTTGAGCGGAATTGGGGTCGAGCTTGATTACGCCGCCAAATTTGGTGGCGACATAAAGCGGCATCAGAAGATGGAAATCCGGATACGCGTGCGAAGCAAACGCGAACGGATCGAGAGCGTCGGGCTCCACGGTCAAATCCAGCTCCTCTTTCAGCTCCCGGACCAAAGCTTGTTCGGGCGCCTCTCCCAGTTCGACCTTGCCGCCGGGAAATTCCCAGAGGCCGCCGAGTTGTTTGTGCGCGGGGCGTTGTGTGATGAGCACGCGCCCTGAAGAATCCATCAACGCGGCGGCCGCAACCAGAAGCAGCCGGCGCGTTGTTGAAGGGGCACTATCGCTGGCTTGCATAAATATCCGGTGAGGCAGGGTGGTTGACGGCCGTTAAGCACGCTCACCCTTTCCGCGCGCTTACGATGTTGGCAAGCCCTCTTCTTGCAGCGCCTTCTGTACGGCCGGGCGCGCGCGAACGCGCGCGAAATAAGCGTCGAGCTTCGGCGGCAATGAGACTTCGAATCTCTTGGCCCAGCTCAACACGACGAACGCGTAAGCGTCGGCAACCGTGAACTGGCCGAGCAAATAGTCTTTGTCGCCCAGCTTCTGATCAAGAAGTTTATAGCGGTTCACCAAGTTCGCCTTCGCCGCTTCCTTCACCTCGTCCGGGTTGCTCCGGAACAGGGGGCTTGTGCCTTTGTGCAATTCGGTCGCGATGAAGTTCAGCGTCTCTAGAAAACGCCAATGTTGAGGTCCATCGGTGATAGCGAGGCCCGCTTTCGGATTCAGCGCCGCAAGGTATTGCATCAAGACCTGCGCCTCGGTGAGCACCTCGCCATCGTCCAACTCCAGCGCCGGAACTGCGCCTTGCGGGTTGATGTCGTAGAAATTGCGGCCGTCCTCGGTGGGCCGATCCTTGCCGAACGCCACTTTGACGAGCCCGACATCGTCCAAACCAGCCTCGCGGAGGACGATGTGCGGCGCGAGCGAGCAGGCGCCGGGGGCGTAGAAGAGTTTCATCGTTGGTCTCCGTTGTTGGATCGGCCTGACATAGATCACAGGACACAAGCCTCAAGTGTCATCCATGTGCCTTCAGCTTCCCCGAGGGGAGTGCGGAACGATGCGCGCTGTGGCATGTTCTGCAGCAGATGCGCCTGATCGCTTTCCTGGCGGCGCTCTCGTTAGCGCCATGCGCGGTCGCCCAAAGCTATGAGGCGGCGCCGGTTGTCAGCGCTCATCGCGATGGCGCGGGCGGCGAGGCGCAGGCTTCCATGGATGTGAATGCGCCGCCGAGCGTCGTTTGGGAAATCCTCAGTGATTGCGCCAAGGCGCGCAGCTTCATGCGCAATCTGATCAGCTGCAGGGTGCTGCAGCAGGGCGATGGCTGGGATGTGCGCGAACATAGAAGCCGGGGGTGGGTGCTCCATCCGGTCATGCGCAACGTCTCGCGGATCACGCTGGAGGCGAACCGCCGCTTGTCGTTCCGCCTAATCGAGGGCGATTGGACGCGCTCCGATGGCGAATGGACGTTGACGCCGATCGATGACGGGCGAGGCACGCACGTGACCTATCACATCAACGCCGCCATCGCCGGCGGCGTGCCTGCGGGAATTTCTCAATCGCTACTGGTGAACAGCGTGCGTGGCACGTTGGCGGCGCTGCGCCGCGAGGCGCAAGGTCACGACGCGCAATAGCGGGCCTGCGGCCTTGACTATTGCAGCGCAGCATATTGATCCGGATCAACTCGTTCGAACTTGGAGCGGCGAAGCTGCCTGCGCCAACGAAGGAGCCGATCGTGAATCAGGGCGCATCCCTTCCCAGACTTCGCCTCGACCATCCCGATCGGGTTTGGGTTTCGCTGGCGTTCAGCGTGTGGGTGATGGCATTGCTCGCCATTGCTCTTGGCTCCACCTTGCTCACCTGAACTGCGTTGCGGGCTGTAAACTCCATAAGCTTCGGCGCGCCGCTACGCTGGCTGCGATTGGGCCTGCAAGATGTGTTTGCCGCCCCGGCGCCAAACCTCATCTATGGCGCGCTTGTCGCGCTGCTTAGCTTCGCCATTTGGCGCTCGCTCATCGAGTCCGATTTGGCGTTCTGGGCGCTGAGCCTGAGCTGCGGCTTCGTTTTCGTGGCGCCGATCCTCGCCATGGGGCTTTATGAGTCTGGCCGCGCGCTCGAAAACAACGAGAAGCCCGAGCTAGGCCGCATGCTCCTGGTGCGCAGCGCGATGCGTTCGGATGTCTTTTATCTCGGTGTTGCGCTTCTCTTCATCTACCTGTTCTGGGGTCGCGTCGCGCAACTCGTCTATGGCCTTTCGACCTATCACTTGCACAAGACGATGCGTGAGTTCTTTGCCTTCGCGTTCAACACAGCGGAGGGCCACACGATGCTCATCTCAGGCACGATCGTGGGCGGCGTGATGGCGTTCTTCACGTTCGCGATCGCAGTCACCTCGACGCCGATGCTTATGGATCAGCGAAGCAACATGTTCGAAGCCGTCTTCATCAGCTTGCGCGCCGTTTCAAAGAACTTCGGGCCGCTATTGTTGTGGGCGGCGCTCATCACCGCGCTTCTCATCTTGAGCGCGTTGACGTCCTGGTTGGCGCTTGTGTTTGTCTTCCCGTGGTTGGGATTGGCGAGTTGGCGCGCGTATCGAGACATCGTTTGCGAGGAAGGAGCGGCGCCGCGCGCCGCCTAGCTTCGATAGTCGCCGTTGATCTCGATGTAGCGTTTGGTCAGATCGCAGGTGAACATCTTGGCGCGGCCATTGCCGGGGCCGACAGTAACGCCAATCTCCAACTCGGCGCCCTTCATGTAGGCGCTCATCGCGGCTTCGTCGTATTCGTCGGAGATCATGCCGTTGCGCGCCGCATGGAGCGAGCCGAAGCGTACGCCGATCATCTCGCGCTTCACCGGCTGATCGCTGCGACCGATGGCCATGACAATGCGGCCCCAGTTTGCGTCCTCGCCAGCAATCGCGGTCTTCACCAGCGGGCTTTCGCAGATGGTGCGCGCGATAGCCTTTGCCGAAGCGTCGTTGGCTGCGCCTTCGACATTGACGGTGACGAGTTTTGTCGCGCCTTCGCCGTCGCGCACGATTTGAATGGCGAGATCGGCGAGCACCTTGCTGAGCGCGGCGCGGAAATCGGCGAGGCGTGGATCGTTGGCGTCCGGGATCGGCGGTACGTTGGCCTGGCCGGTCGCGAAGAGCAGCACGCAATCGTTGGTGGAGCGGTCGCCGTCGACGGTGATGGAGTTGAAGCTCGTCTCCGTTTCCTGGCGCAGCATCGTCTTCAGGATCGGCGCGGAGAGCGCCGCATCGGTGAACACGAACGCCAGCATCGTCGCCATGTCCGGCGCGATCATGCCCGAGCCTTTGGCGATCCCAGCGATGCGCACGTCGGCGTCGCCGATTTTGCAGGTTGCGCCCGCGCCTTTCGGGAACGTGTCGGTTGTCATGATCGCGGCGGCGGCGGCGGGCCAACTCACCGGCGCAAGCTCCATTTTTGGAAGCGCTGCGGCGATCTTGGAATCATCGAGCACGACGCCGATAACGCCGGTTGACGCCGAGAGCATTTCGCGCACTTCAACCCCGAGCGTTTCCGCGGCGGCTTCGAGCGAGCGTTTGCACGCAGCGTCGCCGGCGGGGCCGGTGAAGGAATTGGCGCAACCGGCGTTCACCAGCAGCCCGCGCGAGCCGCCACGCGTGGCCGAGAGCGCTTGCTTGCACCAATCAGTCGGCGCGGAGCCGACGGCGTTGGAGGTGAAGACGCCCGCGGCCTTCGTGCCCTTGGCGCAGCGGATGAGCAGCAGATCGGGGCGCTCGTGCTTGTAGAAGCCGGCGCGGCCGATCGCGGCTTCTACGCCGGCGATCGCCGGCAGTTCGGGAAAGCGCGCTGGCGCGAGCGGGCTGATTTGCGAGTCAGGCTTCATGCGCGCCGCTCTATCAGACAGCGCGCGCGGCGTCGCCCTTCGACAAGCTCAGGGTGACGCCAAGCTGGATGCCGCCCAGTCACACACCCTTCGTCAGCCTGAGCTTGTCGAAGGCGGCGTGCCCTGGCGCTACGGTGAAGTGGTCACCGATTCTTGTGTCGCCGGCTGTTGCTGCGGGGGCGGACGCTGTGTGGCAGGCGTCTGCGCGGGCGTTGCCGGTGTCTGTGCGGCGGGGTTTGGCGCGGTGGCGCCGGGGCCCATCGGGAACGGGAAAGGCGGCGCGTTGGCGTCGGGCGCCGGCGTGGTTGGCGTGACCGGCGCGGGCGCCGCGTCTTCTGGCGCGGTGACTTCGCCGCCTGGCTCGACGCCTTCCTCCGGCTGGCGCAGGCGCTCGACGCGCGCATCACGCGCCAAGCGCTCGTCGAGCTGCGTGATCTCCTGGTAGCGCAGCCAATCAATGATCCGCGGGCGCAACGTTTCGAGGCTCGGCACGCCGCGGGTGCGGCGGTCAAGCACTTGGTAGATGTACCAGTGCCCCTCGGCCTCGATCGGCCCGATTAGGTTGCCGACCGTGGTGGCGTTCACTTCCTGCTTCATCGCGGTTGTGAGGTCATCGACGGCGCTGAAGCCCAGATCGCCGCCGTCGCCGCTGGTGTTTTGTTCAAAAGCGATCACTTCAAATCGTTCGCCCTGATCCAGCCGTCTTTTGGCCTGATCGGCGGCTTCACGTGTTGGGAACACGATCTGACGGAGATGGACTTCCTCGCCTTGACCCAACCGGTTGACGTTCTCGCGGTAGAGCCGCTCGATCGCTTGAGGATCGGTGGCGCGCGCGTCGATCTCGTCATAGATGGAATTGGCCAGCACGCGCTCGCGGGCGTTCTCGATCTGCCGGCGCACGTCGGCGCGGCGGTCGAAGCCGCGTGCTTCAGCTTCCATGGCGAACAGGCGCACTTGGATCAATTCTTCGAGCGCCAAATAGAAGGCGTCGGAATTGGCGTCCAAATCCTCGGTTTCACGCAGCCAGCCGCGCGCAACCGCGTGAGCGCGGACGTCCTCGATGAAGATCGGGCGCCCGTTCACTGTGGCCGCGACGATAGGGTCGGTTCCGCCCTCGCCGTCGGCGCCGGAATCGCGGCCGAGACCGCAGCTCGCGAGCGCGATTGCTGCGGCGAAAAGGACTGCCGGGAGGAGGGCGCGCTTCAGCGTGGCCATGCGTTCTGCTTTCCTGATCTGGCTGCGTGCAAGGCTTGCGCCCCGGATCGCGTCCAGGGGGCCGCATTGACACTGCCAAGGGCCGCTCTTAAGTCTCGCCAGCGCACGTGTCGAGGGTGTTTTCGCACGCGCGCGCGCGTCGGTGGGTCAATAAAAAATCAATCAACTCAATACATTAGACGCCTCCTCCCGCGCTCCCTCGCAAGCGGCGCCCTAACCATTAGAACGTGCAAATGCTGAACCTCGCCAAGCAGATTTTCGGCTCCGTCAACGAACGCAAGGTGCGCCATTTGCGGCCGACGGTGCAGCGGATTAACGCACTCGAGCCAACCTTCGAGGCGCTCTCGGACGAAGCGCTCCGGAACAAGACAAGCGAATATCGCCATCGTCTGGCGCGCGGCGGCAAGATTGACGAGGTGCTGCCCGAAGCGTTCGCGACGGTCCGCGAGGCGTCGAAGCGCGTGCTGGGCATGCGCCATTTCGACGTTCAGCTGATGGGCGGCATCATGCTGCACAGCGGCAAGATCGCCGAAATGCGCACCGGCGAGGGCAAGACGCTCGTCGCCACGCTGCCGACCTATCTCAATGCACTCGAGAGCCGCGGCGTTCACGTCATTACGGTGAACGATTATCTCGCCAAGCGCGACAGCGATTGGATGGGGCAGGTCTATCGTTTCCTCGGCCTTTCGGTCGGCGTCATCGTGCATGGCCTTTACGATAACGAGCGCCGCCAGGCGTACGCGTCGGACGTCACCTACGGCACGAACAACGAGTTCGGGTTCGACTATCTGCGCGACAACATGAAGTATTCATTGGGCGAGATGGTCCAGCGCGGCCACCGCTACGCGATCGTGGACGAAGTCGACTCGATCCTGATCGACGAAGCGCGCACGCCGCTCATCATCTCCGGCCCCACCGAAGACCGCAGTGAGTTCTACAAGTCGATCGACTCGCTGATTCCGTTGCTGCGCCCCGAGCACTATGAGCACGACGAAAAGCAGCGCTCGGTTGTCTATACCGAAGCGGGATCCGAGCGCATCGAAGAGATGCTGGTCGAACGCGGCCTGCTGCAAGGCTCGCTCTACGAGCCGTCCAACATCACGGTGGTTCACCACGCCAACCAAGCGTTGCGCGCGCACAAATTGTTCATGCGTGACAAAGATTACATCGTGAAGGACAGCGAGGTCGTTCTGATCGACGAATTCACCGGCCGCATGATGGCGGGCCGGCGCTTGTCGGAAGGCCTGCACCAGGCGATCGAAGCCAAGGAAGGCGTGCAGGTTCAGCCCGAGAACCAGACGCTCGCCTCAATCACGTTCCAGAACTACTTCCGTCTCTACGACAAACTTGGCGGCATGACCGGCACGGCCTCGACCGAAGCGGCGGAATTCGGCGATATCTACAAGCTCGACGTCGTCGAAGTGCCGACCAACCGCCCGGTGAAACGTCTCGACTCTGACGATGAAGTCTATCGGACGGCGAAAGAGAAATTCAAAGCCGTCATCGCCGACATCGAAGAGACGCACCGCAAGCAGCAACCGGTGCTTGTCGGCACTGTGTCGATTGAGAAGTCCGAATTCCTCTCGAACATGCTGAAGCAGCGCGGCATTCCGCACCAAGTGCTGAACGCGCGCTACCACGAGCAGGAAGCGCAGATCGTTGCGCAAGCCGGCGTGCCAGGCGCGGTGACGATCGCCACCAACATGGCCGGCCGCGGCACCGACATTCAGCTCGGCGGCAACGTCGACATGCGTTTGAAGTCAGCGCTGAAAGGCGACGAGACGCCCGATCAGATCGCGCAGCTGAAGCGCCAGATCACGGTCGACGTCGAGCAGAAGAAGCGCGTCGCGCTTGAGGCGGGCGGTCTCTACGTGCTCGGCACCGAGCGCCACGAAAGCCGTCGCATCGACAACCAGCTGCGCGGCCGGACCGGCCGCCAAGGCGATCCGGGTAAGTCGAAATTCTACATTTGCTTGGAAGACGATCTGCTGCGTATCTTCGCGGCCGAACGCCTCGACGCGATCATGCGCGGCCTCGGCATTCAAGAAGGCGAAGCCATCGTTCACCCATGGATGAACAAGGCGCTCGAAACCTCGCAACGCCGCGTCGAACAACGCAACTTCGAAATTCGCAAAAACCTGCTGAAGTACGACGACGTTATCAACGACCAACGCAAGGCGATCTTCGAGCAGCGCATCGAGTTCATGCGCACCGCCGATGTCGCGCCGATCGTGAAGGACATGCGTCACGACGTGGTCGAGAAGCTGGTTTGGCGCCACATGCCGGAGAAGGCGTACCCGGAGCAGTGGAACACCAAGGAACTGATCGAGGAAGCGGAAGAAATTTTCGGCTTCCATTCGCCGGTCGATAAGTGGGCGGCTGAAGAAGGTATTGCGCAACAAGAGATCATCGAGCGCCTGACGCGTGAAGTGGATCAAGCTTACGCGCAGAAGGCCGCCATGCTTGGCCCGGAGCGTCTGCGCGCGGTGGAAAAGCAAGTCCTGCTCAGTGTCGTCGATATGCGCTGGCGCGAGCACTTGTCGTTCCTCGATCACCTTCGCTCGGTCATTCACTTGCGCGGCTACGCGCAGCGTGATCCGCTGAACGAGTTCAAGACCGAAGCGTTCACGTTGTTCGAGCGCATGCTGCTGGATCTGCGCACGACGATCACGCGCATGTTGCTGCGTCTGCAGATTGGTCAGGCCGACGAGGCGGCGCTCGCCCCGCGCGCGCCGACGCAGACCTACGAGATCCACCAGAACCCCGACACCGGCGAAAACGAGATGGCGAGCCGCGATGCGCCGCCGCTCGCGCCGGATGGCTTCGACCGGAACAATCCGTCGACATGGGGCAAGGTCTCGCGCAATGCGCCGTGCCCGTGCGGCTCAGGCAAGAAGTTCAAATATTGCCACGGCCAGGAAGCGGCGACCGCCTGAGGCTAGCGCCGCGCGCCATTAGTGATCGCGATCGGCTGGCCGGTCGCGAACGCGGCGGCGACGCGATAAGTCAGCGTTCCTGCGCTCAATGATTGCAATTCGATCTGCGCGCCGCTCAAGGTGATCGTGCGCGGCATGTTTGCCGCCACTGTCGTGACGCGCTGATCGTTGATCGGCGCGCCGGCTTCGCCCTCACGCGAGCGCAGATCGACCGTTGCGGTGTCGCCGATGATGCGCGCCGTAACCTCCAGCGTGACCGGCGCGATGTGATGTTCCGCCAGAGCCGTGAATGGAACGGGAGAGGCGATCGCGGCGGTGGCAAGCGTTATGGCGCCGCCGCTGACACGCGGCAGAGGTGGTGTTTCCCATGCGCCGCTGACGCTGCGGGCCGGGGTCACGTTGATCTGCATGTAGCCCAAATAATCGAACACGCGGTCGCCGTTGGTTTCCGCAAGGCACGTCCGCGTGATCAGCGGCGGCCGTAGCGGCGTCAGCACCGTCACGTCAGTCGTCACGGTGCAGAAGAGGCGCACTTCTCGGCGCTGCTGCAGCACGACGGGGAAGAGTTCTGTGCCTGGCCTCAGTTCAAGCGCCAGAGATGCATTGCCGACTGCAATCGATCCCGCGACCGGTGCATCGACGCGCACGACGCCTATGACGTTGGCTTGTTGGGAGAGCAGGATGGCCGTGCCGGTGGCGGTTTGCGGTCCGACCGGAAACTGCGCCGCCTCTGCTTCGAACACCGGCGCGCCATTGTCTGTGATCGTCGCCGGCGGCGTGGTTTGCGCCATCAGCAGCGGCGCGAGCAGGAGCGCCGAAGCCAAGCGCCGCATCATTGCGGACCCGCGAGATTGGTCAGCATCAGGCGCCAATGTGTCAGGCCGTTGTAGAAACTATCCACAGGCACGCGCTCGTTGAGGCCGTGTGCGAAGTCGTCACTGTCGCCGATGAAGATCGCACCGACACCGTATGTCGGGATCCCCGCCGCGCGGAAGAACAAGCCATCCGTCGCGCCGGCGGACATGTACGGCGAGATCACCGCATTGGGATAGGACGTGTGCACCGCGCGTGCGGCCGCTTGCATAACGTCCGCGCGCAACGGCGAAGCATCGCTGAAGTTGGATGGGCCAAGCGGCTCAACGCTGACCTTGCTGCCGGCGATCGCGCGCAACTCGGAAAGAACATCGGCCACTGGCACGCCTGGGAAGATACGGCAGTTCACCGTGGCGCTGGCGCTTTGCGGCAGCGCGTTCTCGGCATGGCCGCCGGTCAGCATGGTTGCGACGCATGTCGTGCGCATCATTGAGGATAGCGAAACGTTGCGCGCAAGCGTGCGCGCCGCCACCCGGTCGCCCGGATGCTCGGAGAAACGCCGAAGCGCCGCGCCCTCGGGGCCGCTGAACACGCTCGCCGCGTTGCGGAAACTTTCAATAGTCGTGTCGTTCCACATCACCGGAAACTGGAAGGCGCGCAGACGCGCCAGCGCATCGCCGAGATCGTAGATCGCGTTGTCATCGCGTGGCTGCGAGGAATGGCCGCCCGGATTGCGCGCCGTGAAGGTGAAGCTCGCGTAGGTTTTTTCGGCGGTCTGGACGACATAAGCGATGCCGCGATTGTTGCCGTCCAACTGGCCGCCGCCTGCATCTGAATTGAGCGCAAATTCGGCGTCGGCAAGCAGTTCGCGATGCTGCGCGAGCAGGTTTTCCGTTGTCGCGCCGCTGGTCTCCTCGTCGCCGGAGAACCACAGGATCAGATCGCGCGTCGGCACGAAGCCTTCGGCGCGGAGCGCAAGGAAGGTCGATGTGAGGTGAGCGATGCCGCCCTTGTTATCGATCGTTCCGCGCCCGAAGAAGAAATTGTTTTCTTCTACCAGCGTGAACGGATCGCGCTCCCAATCGCTGCGCAGCGCTGGCACCACATCCA
This sequence comes from Hyphomonadaceae bacterium, assembly GCA_020848895.1. Classification (GTDB taxonomy): domain Bacteria; phylum Pseudomonadota; class Alphaproteobacteria; order Caulobacterales; family Aquidulcibacteraceae; genus Vitreimonas. Next base: position 2,734 of record JADLHI010000403.1, on the reverse strand, counting down.
TGTGCGCGAGCAGAACGATCGGGCGCCCGCCGGCGCCGTCGCCACGATAGCGTACGACGAGGCTAGCTGTGCCGTTCAGCGGCAGCACCTGTACGTCTTCGGCCGGGAAGCCAGCGGCGCGGAAGAGACCGGCAAGGTAGGCGGCCATGGCCGGCGTTTGCGCGCCTTCGACCGAGGTGTCGAACGCGATGATGCGCTGATAGATCTCGCGCGCCTGCGTGCGTTGGGCTTCGCTCGGCGCTTGCGCCGACGCCGCCGAAGTGAATCCGCACGCGAAGACGGCGCTCAACAGCAGCGCCCGCATCCAATTGCCCATGAAAATCCCCAGTCGTTTCGGACATGCTGGCGATGGGTTAGCGCTTTGGCAAGGGATTGAGCGCAGGGCTAGGCAGATGTCTCTCGCGCATGCGCCCGCAAACTCCGCCGCGCCCGCTCTTGCGCGTTGGGAACCCGTGGCCGCGGCTCTATGCTTGGCGCAATTCTCCGAACCGCTCTTTGCTGCGATCGCGCAGAGCCAGGGTTTGACCGAGCCGCCCGAGTACGCGCGTGTCTTCTTCTTGCCTGTCTATGCGTTTCTGGCTTGGGTGCTGTGGCGTGATCGTGCGCAAGCCTTGAGCGCGGCCCGCGCCGTGCCGCTCCTGATCTCGCTGCTGGTGCTCGCGGCGATTTCTACGCTGTGGTCAATTGACAGCGGCGCCACATTGCGGCGCACGATATGGCTTGGGCTGTCGATGGCCTTTGGCCTCTACCTTGCCTGGCGCCATGACTGGAAAGCGTTGCTCAACGTTCTCGCCGCCGGTTTCGTCGTGCTCATCGCTGGCTCATTCGCGCTGGGCCTTCTTGTCCCCGCTATCGGCCGTATGACCGCCGAGCACCCGGGCGCTTGGTCGGGATTGTGGACCCACAAGAATACGCTCGGCGGCATCATGGCGTTGGGCGTCGCCATTTGCGTCGGCGCGGCGATCGTCACGCCTGAGCGGCGCAAGCTTTGGATTGCCTGTTCGCTTGCGGCATTTGCGCTTGTGGTGCTTTCAACGTCGAAGACGGCGCTGATCGCCTCAATGCTCGGCGTCGGCATGATGGTGTTTGGCCTGTTCGTGCGCCGCGGACCTGTTCACATGATCGCGGCGATCGCCGCGGCATGCGTCGGTATCGTGACCGTCGCCGGAATTGTCTTGTTGACGCCCGATCTGCTCGTCGCCGCGCTTGGCCGCGACCTCACGCTCACGGGCCGCACCGACATTTGGAACGCGGCGATGCGGTTCATCGAGGCCAAGCCTTGGCTTGGCTACGGCTACTACGCATTTTGGCTGCCTGAGAACGGCCCCGCCTATTGGGTGCGTGAGGCGGTGGCGTGGCAGGTAGCGTCCGCACATTCAAGCTGGCTTGAGCTTGCGCTTGGGCTTGGACGCGTTGGTGTCGTTCTGTTTGCGCTTCAATTGCTGGCGACGTTATCGCGCGGCGCTGGCGTCATGTTGCGGCCAGAAGCGGGGCTTTGGGCGCCGGCGTTCCTGGTGACCTTTGGGCTCTACACGTTGAGCGAAAGTCACGCGCTGCAGGCCAACAACATTTTCTGGATCATCTACGTAGCGGTCGCGGCGCGACTCGCGCTTGATGCGAGACAACGCGTATGACGGCAATGCTCATCCTCGGTGTCGATCCTGGCCTCAACAAATGCGGCTGGGGCCTCGTCGCGAGCGAAGGTTCGCGATTGAGCCACGTCGCGCACGGCGTGATCAAGCCGTCGCAAGCACAGCAACTCGCATCGCGCCTGCACGACGTGTTCGAGGGCTTGTCTGAAGTGATCGAGCGCTATCAGCCGCACGAAGCGGCTGTCGAAGAAACCTTCGTCAACTCAAACGCGCGTGCGGCCTTGGTGCTCGGCCAGGCGCGCGGCGTGGCGCTCGCAGCCGCGGCGCGGCGCGGTTTGATCGTCGCCGAATACGCGCCGGCGACGATCAAGAAGGCGATTGTCGGCTCGGGCGCCGCAGATAAGGTTCAAATCTCCTTCATGGTGCAGCGTTTGTTGCCCGCCGCTGGGCCGGTCACGGCCGACGCCGCGGACGCCTTGGGGGTGGCGCTCTGTCATGCCGCCCACGGCGGCTTCCGCCGCCGGGCCGGGGCTTAAGGGAACCTGCACCGGCCGCCCAGCGTTACCGTACGCCGGGGCGCTGCAAGTCCGGCTGAAACGGGCGGTCGATGGCGGCTGACACAACTAAATCCGATCCCGCGCCGGAGGATTTGCTGGCGTCTTTGCGGGTCAGCGAAGCGCGCCTGCGCGGCGTGCTCGATAGCATTTCCGACGGCTTCTATGCTGTCGACCGCGATTGGCGGCTGACTGAATTCAACGCCGCTGCCGAACGCTATTTCGCGCTTGAGCGAGCTAAGCTTCTCGGCGCCGACTATTGGGCGCTGATCGAACATGCGAGCGAGGAATTCAAAGCACTGTTGCGCGCGGCCATGGACGGCGCACCGATGGTGGTGTTCGAAACGCAATCGCTTTACCGGCCTGGCCGTCAGGTCGAACTGCGCATCGCACCGACTGAGGAGGGCATCTGCGTTGCGCTGACCGACATCACCGATCGGCTACACACGCGTGCGCGTTTGGAGGCTGCCGTCGCTGAACGGACGGCGGCGCTGCAAGCGAGCGAAAGCCGCGTGCGGGCGATGGTGGAAACCAGTCACTTGTTTCAAGGGCTCATGGAACTCGATGGCGCGTTGGTGGATTGCAACG
>JADLHI010000402.1 GCA_020848895.1 Hyphomonadaceae bacterium | reverse complement strand
GCGGCAAAGCCGCACCAAAATCAGGCGACTTTGGTCGCGTACGGCTCTGGAAGAGCCTCGCGCTGCGGCTTCACCTGCGTATCGACGATCGGCTTGGGCGGCGGGATGGCCGCGATTTCAAACGCCGCCGGCGTCAAATCGAACGATTCTTCGTGCGCGATCTGGACGGCCTCAACCAGCGCCGCCCGATGGGCGCGATAGACCGAGCGGGCCGGCGCCGCCTCTGCCGAAGCTGTGGATAAAAGCGGACGGGCGCGCGGCGCGTCCGCCGGAATCTCGGGCGGGATGCGCAGAACCACGCGTTGGCCGGAACGCGGCGGCTCGGTGAGGTCGCCCGCAATGCCCGCCGCGAACGACAGCGTGCTCAGACCAAGCGCCACGACAGCGATGCGAAGGAAGTTCTGACCGGCCACGGCTCATGGTTAACCCGAGTCGGCAAGCGGCGTCACTCAAGCGCGAGCGACGCCGCCGCCGGTCTCAGTGGAGCGATTCAGAGTCCAGATTTAGTTCTGAAGCCGGAATGCGCTCGGCGTTTGGACGCAGACGGCGGAGGCCGTCGTAGAAATGCTGGGCATCGCCCACCACCACCACGTCGGCGCGGTTTGCGTCGAAATAACGTTGCGCGGCCGCCTGCGCTTGAGCGGGCGTCACGGCGGTAACGTCAGCGACGTAAGTGCCGAGCCGTTCCGGCGGCAAGCCATAGAGCGCGAACGTCGAGATTTGACCGGCCAAGCCAGCCGTCGTCTCGATCTGGCGCCCGAAGCCGCCAATGATCACTGCTTTGCGCGCTGTGAGTTCGGCCGCCGGCACCGGTTCAGCCGCGATGCGCTGAATCTCCGCACGCATCAGCTCATACACTTGCACCGCAGCGTCGTTGCGCGTTTGCGCCGAAGCCACGATCGGCCCAGGCGACATGCGCGCCTGCATGCTCGATCCCGCGCCGTAGGAAAGCCCACGCCGAATGCGGATCTCGTTGTTCAAGCGCGCCGAGTAGCCGCCGCCCAGGACATTGTTGGCGACCAGAAGCGGGAAGTAATCCGCATCCGTACGCGCAACGCCGCGCAGCCCCATCGAGACCGCCGCCTGGCCCGTATCCGGCAGGTCGACAACGATCGTCCGCGATGGCGCCGCGTAAGCCGTCGCGTCCGGCCGCGCCGGAAGCGGCGTCGATGGCCGCGCCCAATCGCCGAAATAACGCTCCGCCAGAGCAAAGCCCTCTTCGGCCGAAACGTCGCCCGTAATGACGAGCACGGCGTTGTCCGGGCGCCAGTAGGTGCGGTGGAAATTCGCCATGTCGTCGTGGGTGATCGCGCCGATTGAAGTTGGTGAAGCGATCGCGCCGTAAGGGGCTGTGCCATAGATCGCACGCGTCATCGCAAAGCCGCCAATGCTGCCAGGCTGGCTCAACGCCACCTGCAGATTGTCGAGCGCTTGCGCCTTGGCGCGATCGATCTCTTCGTTGGCGAAGGCCGGATTGCGCGCCACGTCCGCGAACACCGTGAACGCCTCTTGCACGCGATCGCTGCGCGTTTGCAGCGAGACCGCCGATGAATCGACGCCCGCGCCCGAGCCAATGCTCGCGCCCAGAGATTCGATCTGGCTCGCGATTTCGACGGCGCTGCGCGTGGTGGTGCCGCGCGTCAGCAGGTCGCCGGTCATGCTGGCAAGGCCGGCGCGGTTGGCCGGATCGGACGAACCGCCCGAGGCAATGCGGAAGTCAGCACTGATCAGCGGCAAGTTGCGGTTGGGCGCAACGATGACGCGAACGCCGTTCGCCAGCGTGCGCTGCGCGGCGGCCGGAATGCGCGCGTCGATCGGCGTGCCGGCCGCCGGCGGCTGTTCGCGCTGCCCCTCCGGCGCCAGCGTGAACGTCGGAATTTCCGACGCCGGGATGTTGATGGTGCGCGCTTGGATGCGCGGCGAGGTTTGCACCGTGTCGCCCGTGCGGCCCTCTTCTTCCGGCAGATAACGCACAACCGCGCGGCGGTTCTCGTTGAAGATGCGACGTGCGACGCGTTGCACGTCCGCCGCTGTCGTCGATTGAATCGCGGCGAGCAGGCGATCGGCGTAAGCCGCATCGCCATACCGGATCACGGCGTCGGCGAGTTCGTCGGCGCGCCCTTCAGCGGTCTCGCGCTGTTGCAGCGAGGCTGTGACGATCTCGTTCTTGGCTTCGTCCAGCTCCGCCTGCGTTACCGGCGCGTCGCGCAGACGCGCGATCTGCGCGGCGAGCGCGGCTTGGCCGGCTTCCGCGGTTTGGCCCTCGGACATGATGGCGAATACGCCGTACGCGCCCGGGTCCTGCGTCGCTTCCAGATTGGTGAACACCTGCGCCGCGATCTGCTGCTCATAGACCAGCGAATTGTAGAGGCGTGAATTTTCACCAGCCGACAGAATGCCGTCGATCACCATCAGCACCGGAATATCCGGATCGGTCGACGCCGGCTGCGGATAGGAGATCATCACCGCGGGAAGCGGCACGTTCGGCGCATAGACGGTGTATTCGCGCGGCTGCGTACGCTCCGGTTCAGTCGGATAATCGCGTGGGATCGAACGGTTCGGACGCGCGATGTCGCCAAAATACTGATCGACCCACGCATCGAGCTGCGCCTGATCGAAATTGCCGGAAACAACCAGGATGGCGTTGTCCGGACGATAGTATTGCGCGTGGAATTGACGAACGTCCTCCACCGTCGCGGCATCGAGGTCCTCGATCGAACCGATGCCCGGGCGGCCATACGGGTGAACGTCGTAATTTACTTGCGGCAGGAAGAGATAGAACAAGCGGCCATACGGCGAAGCGAGCACGCGCTGGCGCAGCTCTTCCTTCACCACGTCGCGCTCTGAATCGAAGCTCTCTTCGTTGACGACGAGCGATCCCATGCGATCGGCTTCCGCCCACAGCACGCGCTGCAAATGGTTGGCCGGCACCACTTCGTAATAATTGGTGAAATCGTCGTAGGTCGACGCGTTGTTGTAGCCGCCGACGTCTTCGGTCAGCCGATCGAAGAATTGCTCCGGCATGTTGCGCGTCGACTTGAACATGATGTGTTCGAACAGATGCGCGAAGCCCGAGCGGCCGGCGGGATCGTCCACCGATCCCACATCGTACCAAACTTGCACCGACACGTTCGCGGTATCGCGGTCCGGCATCGCGTAAACGCGCAAGCCGTTCGGCAAGGTCCGCGTCGTGTAAGCGAGCGGCGCCACGCGCAGTTCGCCGCTTTGCGGCGTGGACGACGACGCACAGGCGACAAGCGCCAGCGCCGCGGCGACGAGCGTAATCAGACGTTTCATGGAGTGTCCCCGAGAGATTCGGGGCGTTCTAGCAGCCGCCCGCGCCCGCAAGCCACCCCAGATGCGACGATTGCCGCGCCACGGCGGACGAATGGAACTCACCTCTCCCGTCATTCCGGGGCATCGCGCAGCGATGAACCCGGAACCCAGGGGCCGACGACGTGCTGGTGGCCCCTGGGTTCCGGATCGTGCTTCCGCCTTCGCTCTTCGAGCTTCGGCGGACAAGTCGCGCGTCCGGAATGACGGAGCTACCCTGCAGCCTTCAGCAACGGATCATACGCCAGGATCGGCGACAACCAGCGCTCCGCCGTCGCCAAATCCCAACCCTTCCGCCGCGCATAATCCTCGACCTGATCGCGATCGATCTTGCCCGTCCCAAAATACTCCGCCTGCGGATGCGCGAAGTAGATCCCGCTCACCGAAGACGGCGGCGTCATCGCCATGCTCTCAGTGAGATCGATGCCGGTGCGCTCACGCGCTTCGAGCAG
>JADLHI010000401.1 GCA_020848895.1 Hyphomonadaceae bacterium | reverse complement strand
GCCATGCCGTGGATCGCAATGGCGCGGCCGAAATGCGAAGCGTCCGCATCGCCGAAATGCGCGTCGCACGCCGCCGTGCGCGGCAGCATCGCACGCGGCACGCGCAGCAGCGCGCACATCTCGTCGCTCCAATCGCGCGTGTTGAAATCGTAGAGCAGCGTGCGCGAGGCGTTGGTGACGTCAGAGACGTGGGCCTTGCCGTTGGTGAGGCGCCACACGAGGAATGTCTCAATGGTGCCGAAGGCCAACTCGCCCTTCTCGGCGCGCGCCCGTAGCGCGGGATTCTGATCCAAAATCCAGGCGATCTTGGCGCCGGAGAAATAGGGATCGAGCAGCAAGCCAGTTGTTTGCTGCACTTTGGCTTCGTGACCCGCTTGGCGCAGCGCCGCGCAAACGTCGGACGTGCGCCGATCCTGCCAGACGATGGCCTTGTGCACGGGCGCGCCGGTCTTGCGGTCCCACACCACCGTGGTTTCGCGCTGATTGGTGATGCCGATGACCGCGATGTTCGAGGCGTCGCCCACCTTTGCAATGGCCTCGCGGCAGACCTTCAAGGTCGCGGCCCAAATTTCCTCCGCGTCGTGCTCGACCCATCCCGGCTGCGGGTAGTGCTGCTGCAACTCGATCTGCGCGGTCGCCTTGGGTTGGAAGCTCAAATCAAAAACGATCGCGCGGGTGGAGGTCGTGCCCTGGTCGATGGCGAGAATAAGCTGGCTCATAGGCGCGCCTTATGGACCGTCGGCGCCGCGCCGGCAAACACCGGCGCTGGCCGGCGAGACGCCGGCGGTCCATATTTTTCTTACTGCGTCTCCGCGGCTTCAAGGGCGGCGCGGAATCCAGTCGATGCGGCGCGCACGCGATTCATCGCTGCGTCGAGTTGCTCGGCGCTGACCGCGGACTTGGCTGTCGCCATCGCCTCCACTTCGGCGCGCACGGCGACGAGTTTGGCGGCCAAGTCGTCAGCGTTGCTGGCGATCGAGCCGCCCGCCGACAGCACTTTGGCGACGATGTCGAGAATTTCGCCGGCGCGGGCGCGGTGTTCTTCCGGCACGAGCGGAAGAAACGCCGACAGCGCGGCGAGCAGGAGCTGCAGTTGCAGCAGAAGATTGAGCATTTACGTTTCTCCTTCAGCCGCGACGCGCGCGGACTAAGCCTTCAAGTTCAGCGATCGGCGCTTGCGCGCCGGCGACTGCTTCATTGAGGCGATGCGCCGCTACGCTGAGCGCCGTTGCGGCGCGCTGGATGACGGATTGGTTGGCGCCCGAGGCCGCGTCAAAATCAGAGCGGGCGCGGATGTAGGCGCTGACCGCGATCTGAAGCGTTTCGGCGGCGGGCGTTGCAACGCGTTCGGCCTGACCAAGCGCGCGCTTGAACGCCTGCGGCGTCGCCGGATCGGCGACGATGTCGGTCGCTTCCTCAACGATCGCGGCGTACGCGTGGAGCAGCGCGTAGGCGCGCTGATCCATGGTTTGTGCCGCCGCGAGCGGGTTCTCGATCGTGGTTGAACCCAGCTGCAGCGACGCGCAAGAAGGCGTAAGCGTCAGCGCGCACGCAAGGGCGAGCACGCGCAAGGGATGGCGCATGTGTATGATCCTCAAACGATGGGGGTGCGGGCGCGGGTGCGGCCGATGGCGACGCCGATCAGACCAAGCGTGACGACAAGATCGATCAACGAATTGGCGAGTTCTTGCGCCGCGCCGTCAGGCAGGACGATGCCCATGCGATCGGCGGCGGCGGCAATGGCGATGAGCGCGGCGCTACGCAGCGTCAGCGATTGAATGGCGGCTTTGGATAGTGGCGTGTCGGACATTGTGCTCCTCGTGTTGCTGAGAAGCCTAAGTCCGTCTCGGCGCGGTCGGATTGATTCACGGCCCGCGCCGCCAAGCGGCTTGATTTCAAACGCCTGCGCGCTTCAGTGCTGTAGGATTAGCGCGCGCACAATCCCCGCTTCGCCTCGTCATATTCGCGCTTCAGGCGCGCCACGAGATCGGCAGTCGGCACAACTTCATGGACGCCGCCGACGCCCTGACCCGCGCCCCAGATGTCCTTCCAGGCTTTCGCTTTCGAGCCTTCGGCGCCGCCGAAGCTCATCTTCGACGCGTCGCTGGTGGCGAGATTATCCGGATCGAGGCCGGCATTGACGATCGAGCCTTTGAGATAATTGCCGAGCACGCCGGTGAAGAGGTTCGAATAGACGATATCGCCCGCCGTCGAATCCACGATCATCTGCTTGTACGCCGCCGGCGCATTCGCCTCCGTCGTCGCGATGAAAGCCGAGCCCATATAGGCAAGGTCAGCGCCCATCGCTTGCGCCGCGAGAATGCCGCGCCCGGTCGCGATCGCGCCGGAGACAAGCAGCGGCCCGTCGAAGAACTCACGAATCTCGCTGATCAGCGCAAATGGCGAGAGCGCCCCCGCGTGACCGCCCGCGCCCGCGCACACCGCAATCAAACCGTCTGCGCCTTTCTCCAAAGCCTTCTTGGCGAAGGTGATGTTGATGATGTCGTGCAGCACGATGCCGCCATACGAGTGAATCGCCTCGTTCACCTCCGGCCGCGCGCCGAGCGAGGTGATCACGATTGGCACTTTGTGCTTCACGCACGCCGCGACATCGTGATCCAGCCGCGCATTCGTCTTGT
>JADLHI010000400.1 GCA_020848895.1 Hyphomonadaceae bacterium | reverse complement strand
GCCGGAGATCGGCGCGCCAATCGCTGAGATGGCGCGGGTGCTGAAGCCTGGCGGCACACTGCTCATCGCCAATTGCAACAGCTTCAACACGGCTGGCGCCGAGAGAGGTTGGGTGCGCGGCTTCGGCAGCGAACTCAAATACTATCCGGTCGATCACTATCTCCAAGAGCGCGGCTTCTGGACCGAATGGCGCGGCATCCGCATCGTCAATCACCACCGCCCGCTCGCCGCTTACATGCGCGAATTCTTGCGTCACGGGCTTGAGCTTCGCTTCTTTGACGAACCCGCACCAATCGTCGGCGCGCCGGAGCCGAAGGCGGAGCGCTATCGCCGCGCGCCATGGTTCATGGTGATGGAATGGCGAAAGCCGCTTTAGCCTTCGGCGGCGCGCGCAAGCCCGGCAACCGTCATATCCACAACCATGTTCGCAAGCGCTTCGGGATTTACTGCGCCTTTCGCGTCGTACCAGGTGTGCGTCCAGTTGATAGCGCCGAAGAACAGCATTGCGGCAGTGAGGCTAACGCCTTCGCGTTTTTTTAGAGCAGGCTCAATCTCGACGAGCAGCGCGCGCACGCTCTCAATCAAGCCGCGCTGCACTTGGACAATCTCAGCGCGGCGCGCCTTTGGCACGTAATCTAGATCGTTCAGCAGAACCTTATGCCGATCGGCGGCGCCGACATAGAGCGCCATGAAAAGCTGCGTGAGATCGCGTAACTTTTGTTCTGGTTTTGCGCCGCCCGCCAGCGCATCGGCGGCGGCCGCTTCGAGCGCTCGCACATGGCTGATCATCACGTCGTAAAGAATGTCCTCTTTCGATTCGTAATAGTGATAGATCAAACTCTTTGAGATGTTGCCGCGATCGGCGATGTCCGCGACCGAGGCGCCATTGAAGCCACGCGTCGCGAACAGCGCCGCTGCCTGCTCGACGATCGCCTGCTTCCGTTCGTCATACTCAGCTGCCTGCGTGCGCGCCATGCATCCCTCGCGCCTCACGATACAGGCGAAGCCCTACGCGGCGCCAGCCTAATCCCAGCGCCACCCTATGATCACGAAGCGGGAATGACCTCGATATCGAGACCCAGCCCGGTGAGCTGCGGCCGGACAACGGACGCATCGCCAACCACCACCCACACGAACCGCGAGGGATCGATCGCCGCACGCGCCGCGGCGTCCATCTGCGCGGCGCTCATCGCGCGATAACGCGAGGCGACGCTTTCCCAGTAATTGTCCGGCCGGCGATAAAGCTGGTTCGAACGCAAGGCGCCCAGCACGGCGCCGGCGGTTTCAAACGAGCCAGGCAGCTGGCGGATATTGCCGTTGACGGTCCGCACATGCTCGGATTCCGAAACGCCGTTCGATGAGTTGAACGCATTGATCTGCTCGATCAGAACGCGAATGGAATCGCCAGTGCGATCGGCCTGAACCGGTGCGTTGATGATATACGGCACCTGGTTCTCGCGCAGACTGACGTTACCGCTAAGCCCATAGGACCAGCCGCGGCGCTCGCGAATTTCCGTGTTGATGCGCGACAGGAAGTTGCTGCCCAGCACTTCATTGGCGGCGTTGAGCGTCAGCGTATCGTCCGAACCGCGGATCGGCAGCACCGCGCCGGCGTAGATCACCGATTGCGGCGATTGCGGGCGATCGACGATGACGATGCGCGAGCGCGGCGCCGGGATTGGCGTGTCGAAGTTCTTATGGCCGACCGGCACAGCGGCGCCGCGCCAATTGCCGAAGCGCGCGTTAAGCGCCGGCGTGATCTCGTTCAGTGGCCGATCCGAAACGACAAACACGCGCGCCGTCTCGGGGCGAATCCAGGTCTGGTGGAACGCGACCAGATTATCGCGCGTCAGCGGTGAGAGCGACACTTGGCTGCCAAGGCCCGACGACGGGCGCCCGTAGGGGTGATTTGCGCCGAACACGAGCGCCGGGAACGTGCGCTGCGCCAGGCCGTTCGGCTGCGTCCCTTCGGCGGCGATTGCCGCGAGTTGCTGGTTGCGCTCGCGCGTCACTTCGGTTTCGGCGAAGTCGGGACGGATCACCACGTCGGCGAAGAGATCGAGCGAGAGGCCGAGATTGGCGCTCATCGTCGTCAAAGTGAGCGACGAGCGATCGAGCGTGCCGTTCGCGCCGATGGTGGCGCCAAGGCGCTCCTGCTGCTCGGCGATCTGCATCGCGTCTCGTCCACCTGCACCCGAGGTGAGCGATGAGAGCATGAGCCGCTGTGTACCAAACCCGCCTTGCGGATCGGCGGCGACGCCTGCGTCGAAATCAAACGCGACATAAGTGATCGGCACGGCGGCGCGATGTGCGTAGACAACCTCGATGCCGTTGCTCAGATGCGCGCGCAGCACGTCCGGAAAATCCAGATCCGCGATCGTGCCGACCTCCGGCATCGGATCGCGCGGCTGCGCGGTCGGCGGACGATTGTCGGGCGCCGGCCGATTTGTGGCGCTCGCTTCCTGATAGGGTTCGCGTGCGCCGGGATCGACGCGGAGCGCAAATGTCGGACGCGTGAGCCAACGGCCCATGACATCGCGCACGGCAGCCGGCGTCACTTCGCCATAGGCGCGCAGATTGCGTTCGTAGAAATCGGGGTCACCAG
>JADLHI010000399.1 GCA_020848895.1 Hyphomonadaceae bacterium | reverse complement strand
GCTCTTCTGCGGCCGCCCGCGCCAGAACCGATAGCTCTCGCGCACCATCAGGAAGCCGACGCTTGAGAGCAGCAGCAGATAAAGCACCGATACCAACAGATCGAGTTGCCCCAATCGCAACAGCCGCTCGAAAACGGCGACGCCCGCCGAACTGCCCACGACGCCGCCAAGCGAAAGCAACAGCCCCATGCGCCAATCGACCGAGCGCCGGCGCGTTTGCGTCATGATCCCAGAGAACGACGTCGCCGCAATCTGGCTCGCGCCCGTTGCAACCGCCACCGGCGCAGGCACGCCCAAGAACAGCAGCGCCGGAGTCATGATGAAGCCGCCGCCGACTCCCACGAGTCCGGACACGAAGCCAACGGCGCCGCTCACCAAAAAAATGAGCAGCACGGCCACCGGCATTTCGGCGATCGGCAAGTAGATCAAAATTCTGCTCTGAACTCAGCGCCGCAGAGGCTGGGTCCTTATGAGCAGCGTTGCGCAGTGAGGCAACGTGGCGATGCCGCAAAAAACGCTCCCCAGCCAATATGGACCGCTGGCGTCCCGTCGGTTTGCGCGGCTCTTGCCGCGCATGCGCCATCGCACGCCGACGGGACGCCAGCGGTCCATATTGTCGTGAAGGCCTTAGGCCGCTGGCCGGCTATTCCAGGCGCGCACGCCGAATTCGCCATTGGCGACGGCGCTGGAGGCGCGCGGACGGAACGCCTGGGCGCGGGCGCGGGCTTGCTCGACCTGTTGCGGCGCAAGCTGCGCCTCAAGCGCGGTCGCACGCGCCCCAGCGTCCTGATCGCCCTGGCGGGCGGCGACCATGAACCAGAATAGCGCTTCCGAGGCCGAAGCGTTCACACCGCGGCCCTGCTGGTAGAGGACGCCCAGATTATACTGGCTGTCCGCAACTCCGAGCTCGGCCGCTTGGCGGAACCAGCGGAACGCCGCCGCTTCATCCAATGGCGCGCCTTCGCCGCGCGCGAAATAGACGCCAAGGTCGTGCATGGCGCGGCGGTTGCCCGCGCCTGCCGCACGCTCGGTCCATTGCCGGGCGATCGTAAGATCCGCCGGCACGCCTTCGCCGCGTTCATACAGCTTGGCCAAGCGATACTGCGCCATGGCGAAACCGCGGTCGGCGGCGCGGCGCAGCATTGTCACGCCTTCGGCCGTGCGGCCGCTGCTGATGCGCTGCAACGCCAGTTCGTACTGCGCCGTGAGATCGCCAGATTGCGCGGCTTGCTCAAGCGAGACGTTGCGGGCGGGCAGCGGGCCGGCGACGACTGGCTGCGTCGACGGTGTGTTCTGTGCAACCGGCGGCCCGGCTGGCGTCGCTGCGGGAGCTGTGCCTTCCACCGCTGGCACGCCTTCCGGCGCGACACCCTCAGCCGGCGCTTCGGCGAACGGATCGACCGGCGCAGCTTCCGTCAGCGGGGTTGTGCCCGTCACTGGCGCCGGAGCAGGCGCTTCGTCCGTTTGCGGCTCGGCATGGGGCGCGCGGTTCTTGAAGTAGTACGCGCCGCCAACCAGCGCGACCGCAACCAGGCTGGCCGCGCCCCAAAGCACGATCCGGCTTGAGCCGCGCAGGCTGAGCTTCGGCGCTTCAGCCGGCGTGTCCGGCCGCGTTTTCGGCAACGACTGCGCCTGCGCGGCCTTACGCGCGTTGGCGAGATAATCGTTCTTCGACGCCGGTCCCGCCGGTTCTTCCGGCAGCGGCGGCAATTCAGTCAATTCCGCCGTTTCGAGCGAGAGCGGCTCCTCTTCGAAGACATTGGCGAGCGGCACGTCGGCCTGGGCAGCCGGCGGCGTCACCAGCGGCGCGACCGCGTCTTCGATCGTGTGCGGCGCAAGATCGTCTTCCGGCGACCAGAACGGATCGTCATCCAGCGGCGGCGCGGCGACCGCTTCTGCTTCTTCCGCCGGATCGTCGATCAACAGATCGTCGCTCGGCGACACTTCGATGGACTTGTATTCCGGCGGAACGAACGCTTCTTCGCTTGCATCGTCGTCCACCAGCAAGTCGTCGATCTGATTGTCTTCGGAGAAATAGATGTCCTGATCGCTGGATGTCTCGGCCACAGGCGCGCGCGGCGGCAAGGGCGCTGCACGCACCGGCTGCGCGGCGTCGCGCGGCGATGTGTATGGCTGCGGTTCCGGATCGCTGAGATCGAACGCTTCGGTATCGTCGAAAGCGGGAAAGCTCGAACGATCGAACGAAGACGCGATATCTTCGGTGCGGCGCGACGGCGTCGGGATCGTCATCGTGATCGGCGGTTCGGGTGCTGCCGGCGTGCGGCCGCTCTCGAACTCTTCCAGCTTGGAGGCGACGTTCGATACCGCCTTCTGCACCGGCGCGATCGCTTCTTGGCTGTGCTCTTCCACCTCAGCCAGACGGTGCATGATCGAGCTGATCGCTTCCGAGACGCGCTGACCGGCGCGCTCTTCGCTATCCAGCATCCGCTCACCCAGTTCGCGGGCGAGGATGTCTTGACGCTGGTTGAAGCGATCGGCCATGCGCGCGACTTGCTCGCCCACATGCTCGATCGCTTGCGCGCTACGTTGTTCAACCGCGCCGACGCGATCTTCGAGCCGCTCGGAGAGGCGTCCGACTTCGAGGCCCATGCGGTCGAATGCCGAAGCTTCGCGGCGCTCCACTTCGTCAAAGCGCTGCTCGATCTCGTCAAAGCGCTTCGCCAGCGTCGACGACATCCGCGTCAGCTCTTCGCGCACCGCGGACGCGGCCGCGTCGTCATTGCGCGATTCAACCGTGCGCAGGCGCTGGTCGACGCTTTCCGACATGCGCTTGATCTCGATCGAAATCGCTTCGATCGTCTGCGCTTGGCGGCGCTCGGCGGCAGCCAGACGCTTGTTCACGTCCGTCAGTGCGCCTTCGACGCCTTCTTCGCCGTTGATGACAGCGTGCAGCTCTTGCGTGATCTCTTCGCGCACCGATTGCGCCATCGTGTCGAGGCGCTGTTCCAGCATGGCGCGGACCGCTTCGGTTTCCTGCGCCGCGCCGCCTTGTTCAAAACGCGCGCTGAGCGAAGAGACCGTCTCTTCGATGTGGCGGATCGCCGTGTTGGCAGTCGATTCGGTTTCGTCGAGCTTCTCGGCGAGGCGCTGCAGGGCGCGATCGAGTGAATCGACCGTCTCGCCGATGTGATCGACCTTCGCCGCATTCGCGGCTGCCGCTTCCGCGCTGGCGATGCGCGCTTCGAACGCCGCGAGCGCGCCGGTGAGGGGGCTGGCGTCGTTCTTCGCTTCCAGCGCCGCCAGACGCTCGGCAATGTCTTGCTGCGATTGGCGCACGTCGGTGAGATCGACAGCGCCCGAAGCGCCGGCGAGGTCTTCAACTTGCTTGACGCGCGCAGAGAGCGTCAGCTGTGCGTTACGCAGATCGGCGATCGCGGCGCCAGCGGCTTGACGCAGGCCGGCCGTGCTTTCGCGCGCGCCCGCTTCAGCGCGCTCGATGCGGCCGATGAGCGTGGCTTGCTCCGCCTTCAGCGTCTCGACGCCGCCGACGCGCTTGGCGATCTCGGCCTCCAGGCGCACGACTTCTTCCAGCAGCGCCTCGCGCGCGCCGCGCGTCTCCGTCGAGGTCTCCGTGCGAACTTCCGCAACCGCGCTCTCAATCGCGCGGCGCGTCGAGGTTTCGCTCTCGCTCAGGCGCGCGCTCAATTGTTCTTGCAAACGGCGCAGCTCGTTCACGGCGTCGATCGAAGCTTCCGTCGCCTGACGTGCGGCTTCCTCGGCCACCGTGCGCGCTTCGGCGAGGGTTTGCGCCAGAATGTTGCCGCCGCTGCTCATTTCGTTCGTCAAGAACGAGGCCGCGGCTTCCGCGCGGCGCGCCACTTCTTCGGCGACGGCGACTTGTTGCTCCAAGCGATGCTTGACGTCGGCGACGTCGGCGGCGCGCCCGCTCAGCGTTTCGCCCGCAGAGCGGAATTGTTCTAGCGCGTCGGAAATCCGCTCCGCCGCTTCGTTCGACGCCGCTTCCGCATCTTCGATACGCGCGGCAAGGCCAAGCACCGAGCGGTCGATCGTCGATACCGCGCGATCGAGACCGGTCACCGCCAGCTGCGTACGGCGCTCGATCGATTCAATGCGCTGAGCAAGACGCGTTGGATCGTTCGTGCGCGCGCCGCCGCCGCCGACGCCCCAATCGTCTTCGCCGTCGAAATCAGTGTGCTGCGCCACGAACGTGCGCGGGCGTGGGCCGCGCGGCGGCTGTTGCGGCGTGTGCTGCGGCTGCGATTGCGCGCCGCCGCCGCCAAGCTGACCGGACGCGAGCGCCTGGTTCAGATATTCGCCCAGGCTCATGCCCTGACGCGCCGCAGCTTCTCGCGCTGCTTCTCGCACTTTGGGGTCAATGCCCTTGACGCTCCAGCTTTGCGCACCGCTCATGTAGCCCTCGCCGCGTTGTCACCGTGCGTCCACGGTTCACGCCCAACCCCCGGGGCAGACTCGAAGAATTCGAGAATCGCCCACGACTTTGCAGTGTCGATGAAAGGCGGCAGCGTGTTAATGGCGGGTAAAATCGTAAACAGGAATTAGCCATGTCTGACGCGCCGCGCCAATTCGGACCCGAAACGCAAGGTGGAATCTATCTTCGCGGTTTGAGCGGCGCAGAGCCGGAGATTCCGACGAACTTCACCGGCCTCGAAGCGGCGGCGCGGAAGAAAATGACTCCAGACGCTTGGGCCTACACCGCCGGCAGCGCTGGATTGGAGACTGGCGCCGACGCAAATCGCGCCGCGTTTTCGCGCTTTCCAATCGCTCAGCGCATGCTTGGCGGCGCAGGCATGCGAAATCTCGGATGCGAAATATTCGGTGCACGCGTTGCCGCGCCGGTGTTTTCTTCGCCCATCGGCGTCTTGGAGATGATGCACCCGGAGGCTGATCTCGCCGTCGCCCGCGCCATGAGCGCGCTCAATCTGCCGATGATCATTTCGTCTCAGGCATCGACGCCGATGGAGAAGATCGCCGAGGCCAACGGGAATGGCCCGCGCTTCTATCAATTGTATTGGGGCAAGTCGGATGCGTTGGCCGAGAGCTTCGTCAAGCGCGCCGAGGCCATCGGCTGCCGCGCTATTTTCATCACGCTCGACACGCTGGTGCTCGGGTGGCGTCCGCGCGATCTCGATCTCGGTTTCTCACCCTTCCTGCGCGGCCAGGGCATCGCACAATATACAAGCGACCCCGTGTTCAGGGGGATGCTGCCGCAAACGCCGGAAGAAAATCCGCTCGCCGCCGCTGTCCAATTCACGCAGCTCTTTTCCGATCCAAGCGTTGACTGGAAGCGCATTGCGAAAATCAGATCGTGGACGAAATTACCCGTCGTGCTGAAAGGCGTCATCCGTGCCGATGACGCGCAGAAGGCGGTGAGCGAAGGCTATGACGGGGTCATGGTCTCCAACCACGGCGGCCGCCAAGTCGACGGCGCGATCGGCGCGCTCGATGCGCTCGCGCAAGTGTCGGTCGCGGTCAAAGGCAGAACCAAGCTCTTCTTCGACAGCGGCATTCGCTGCGGGGCCGACATCTTCAAGGCGCTGGCGCTCGGCGCCGAGGCCGCCGGCATCGGCCGTCCTTATGTTTATGGCCTGGCGCTGGCCGGGGAACAGGGCGTGAAGACGGTTATGGAATACCTTCTGGCCGAGCTGGACATCACCATGGCGCTCAATGGATGCCCGACGCCTGAAGATATTTCTCAGGATTTACTGTCATTTAGCTCAAAAACGTGACGGGGCCGTCAACTTCAGTTGACCCTACCGTCAACGGAAACTAGCTTGAGGCCGCTGGGTAAACTGGAGCCGCCTCCCCATGACCTCATCAAAAGCTGAGCGCACTTACACGATTTCGCAGCTGGCCCGAGAATTCGAGGTCACGCCTCGAGCGCTCCGTTTTTACGAGGATAAGGGCCTGCTTACGCCGCGCCGCGACGGCATGAACCGCGTTTACTCACATCGCGACCGGGCCAAGCTGCAGTTGATCCTGCGCGGCAAGCGCGTCGGCCTCTCGCTGATCGAAATCAAAGAAATTCTGGACCTCTACAAAGTTGATCAGCGCGCCCAAGCGCAGACGACGCTGAAGAAGTACCAAGCCCGCATCGTCGCACTCGAAGCGCAACGCGAAGACGTCGACGCCGCGATCGAGATCCTCCACGACAGCGTGAAGAAGCTGCAGGAGTTCCTGGCCAAGCCCGCCCCGCCGGCCGCTGTCGCCAACGCGCGCGCGTTCGAAGCGGAAGCCAAGAAGCGGCTCGAAGACGCGCACTGAAGCGAGTAGGGAATGGGCAGTAGGCAGTAGAACTGCTCGCTGTCCTCCACTGCCAATTGCCGACTGCCTATTGCCTCGTCCCGGGAGCAAGCGATGCCGACCTACACCGCACCGTTGAGAGAATACCGCTTCCTTCTGAAGGACGTGCTCGACATCGAGCGCTATTCCAATCTGCCGACGTTTTCGGACGCGCCGATCGATCTCATCGACCAGGTGTTGGAAGAGGGCGCCAAGTTCTGCGAGGGCGTGCTCGCGCCACTCAACAAAGTCGGCGACGAACACGGCTGCAAGCGCGCTGACGATGGCTCGGTGACCACGCCTCCAGGCTTCAAGGACGCCTACAAACAACTTGTCGAGGCCGGCTGGCCCGCGCTTTCCAGCGATCCCAATTACGGCGGCCAAGGCATGCCGCACATCGTCTCGCTGGCATGGAGCGAGATGGTGTCATCGTCGAACATGGCGTTCGGCATGTATCCGGGCCTCAGCCACGGCGCCTATGCCGCTATCCATCACCACGGCAGCGACGAGCAGAAGCAAACCTATCTGCCGAAGCTCGTCACCGGCGAATGGACCGGCACCATGAATCTGACGGAGCCCCATTGCGGCACCGATCTTGGGCTGCTGCGCACCAAAGCCGTCCCGCAAGCCGACGGCTCCTATCGCATCACCGGCCAAAAGATTTTCATCTCCGCCGGCGAACACGATCTTGCGTCCAACATCATTCACCTGGTGCTCGCGCGCATCGAAGGCGCGCCCGCCGGCACCAAGGGCATCTCGCTCTTCATCGTGCCGAAATTCCTGCTCGACAAGGACGGCGCCCCGGGCAAGCGCAACGGCGTCGTCTGCGGCAAGATCGAAGAGAAGATGGGCATTCACGGCAATTCGACGTGCGTGCTCAATTACGATGACGCAACCGGCTATCTGATCGGACAAGAGAACAAGGGCCTGATGGCCATGTTCGTGATGATGAACGTGGCGCGCCTCGGCGTTGGCCTGCAAGGCCTCAGCCAATCGGAAGTCGCCTACCAGAACGCGGTGATCTACGCGAAGGATCGCCTGCAGATGCGCTCGCTGACTGGCGCGAAAAACCCTGACGGCCCCGCCGATCCGATCATCGTTCACCCCGACATCCGCCGCATGCTGATGGACGCCAAAGCCTTCAACGAGGGCGCGCGCGCGTTTGCATTCTGGGCGGCGCTCTACGGCGATCTCTTGCACGTATCGCCGGATGAGAAGGTCCGTCAGAAGGCGGACGATTACATGGCGCTGATGACGCCGGTGATTAAAAGCTATCTCACCGACAAAGGCTATGCCAACGCCACCAATTGCCAGCAAGTCTTCGGTGGCCATGGCTACATCGAAGAGCACGGCATGAGCCAGTTCGTGCGCGACGCCCGCATCACGCAGATTTACGAGGGAACTAACGGCATCCAGGCGCTCGATCTCGTCGGCCGCAAGCTCGGCGCCAATGGCGGGCGCGCCATCTTCGCCTTCTTCAATGAACTCGACGACTTCGCGCACAACCATGAAGACGATGCCGACTTGAAGGAATTCGTCGAAGCCGTGAAAGGCGCCAAGGCGCAACTGCAAGACGGCACGATGTGGCTGATGCAGAACGGCATGACGAATTTCGACAATGCCGGCGCTGCCTCGCACGACTTCCTCAACCTCTTCGGCATCACCGCGCTCACCTACATGTGGACGCTGCAGGCCAAGGCTGCGCTCGCGGCCAAAAAGAATGGCGGCGCGAGCGATCCATACTACGACACCAAGCTCGTCACCGCCCGCTACTTCCTGGCGCGGGTGTTGCCGGATGCAGGCGCGCACTTGGCGAAGCTCAAGAGCGGCGCGGGCCCGGTGATGGCCTTGAGTGCGGAGGCCTTCTGATGGCGCTGCGCCTTCAATGTGGGAGCGCGGGGCTCCGCCCCGCATGCGCGGCGGGAGCCGCGCGCTCCAACTTGGCCAGGAGTGGCGCGCAATGAGCGCTCACACCGCCACCGTAACTTGGCAACGCGGCGACGATGATTTCGCGGCTGGACACTATTCGCGCGCGCATGAAATCGCCTTCGATGGCGGCATCACTGTGCAGGGCTCGGCCTCGCCGTCGGTGGTGAAAGCGCCGTATTCGCGCGAAGACGCGGTCGATCCGGAAGAATTGCTCGTCGCCTCGCTCTCGACCTGCCACATGCTCTGGTTTCTCGACCTCGCGCGGCGCGCCGGGTTTGTTGTCGATGCCTACGAAGATCGCGCCTCCGGCGTGATGGGCAAAGACGATCGCGGCAAGATCGCCGTCACGCAAGTGAAGCTCAATCCGCAAATCCTCTGGGGCGGCGCCAAGCAGCCCGCGCCGGAAGAAGTGCGCGAGTTGCATCACAAAGCCCACGAAGCTTGTTTCATCGCCAACTCGTTCCGAGGCGACATCGCCATTGGCGGCGGGGAGGCGCACTGATGAGCGACCGTCTCGATCTCACCACGCGCCTTGAGCAGAAGATTGCGCTCCGCGCGCGGATCGACGCCCGCGTGCGTCAGGAAAGCGCCGAGGAGCCTGCCGCCGCGGCGGACCCGGTTGCGCTGAAGGAAATGGACGAAGACCTTGAGCGCTTGCGTCATCAGATTAGCGTGCTCGACGTCGAAATCGCCGAACTGGAGCGAGAACTCGCCGACGGCGCATGAGTTACCGCGCTGCGCTCAGCCCGAGCGAAGCGGTCAGCGGAGTAGGTGCTGCAAGGCGCCACGGGACGACTCCGGTCCCACGGAGGGTGGTTTGCTCCCCCGTTCACGGGGGAGCTGTCACGCGAAGCGTGACTGAGGGGGCGCGCTGCCCCCAAAAGGAGTGAAGATGGCTGAGGCCTATATTTATGACGCGGTGCGCACGCCGCGCGGCAAAGGCAAAGCGAACGGCTCGCTGCACGAGCAGACGTCGCTGCAATTGGCGACGCAGGTGCTTGAGGCGATCCGCGACCGCAACAACCTCGACACCTCGAAAGTCGATGACGTTTACATGGGCGTGCTCTCGCCGATCGGCGAGCAGGGCGGCAATCTCCCGCGCATCGCCGTCTTGAATGCCGGCTACGCGCAAACCGTCGCCGGCGTGCAAGTCGAACGCTTCTGCGCCTCGGGCCTCGAAGCCTGCAACATCGCCGCCGCGAAAGTGAAATCCGGTGAAGCCGAACTCGCCATTGGCGGCGGCTGCGAAAGCATGAGCCGCGTGCCGATGGGCTCCACTGGCGGCTCGTGGGCGACTGACCCGTCGATCGCGATGAAATCGTACTTCACGCCGCAGGGCGTCGCCGCCGACGCCATCGCCACCAAGTACGGCTTCTCGCGCACGGATGTCGATCAGTTCGCCGTGCAAAGTCAGCAACGCGCAGCGAAAGCTTGGAAGGAAGGCCGCTTCAAGAAATCGATCGTGCCGGTCAAGGATCAGCTCGGCGTCACTCTGCTCAATCACGACGAGCTGATGCGCCCCGACACCACGCTGCAATCGCTCGGCGCGCTTGAGCCCAGTTTCAAGATGCAGGGCGAAGTGATGCCGGGTTTCGACGGCGTCATTCAGCAACGTTACCCGGAAATCGAAAAGATCGATCACATCCACCACGCCGGCAATTCGTCCGGCATCGTTGACGGCGCCGCTGCGGTGTTGATCGGCACGAAGGAGATGGGCGAAGCTCTTGGTCTGAAGCCGCGCGCCCGCATCTTGGGCGGCGCCTCGATCGGCACCGAGCCCTCGATCATGCTGACCGGCCCCGAGCACGTCACTCACAAGCTGATGAAGAAGCTCGGTCTCAAGAAAGAGGACATCGATCTTTGGGAGCTGAACGAAGCTTTCGCCTCGGTCGTACTGCGCTGGGTGCAGGCGCTCGATCTCGACATGGAAAAGGTCAACGTCAATGGCGGCGCCATCGCCATGGGCCACCCGATCGGCGCCACCGGCGCGATGATCCTCGGCACCATGGTCGATGAACTCGAACGCGCCGATAAAGAGCGCGCGTTGATCACGCTCTGCATCGGCGCCGGCATGGGCACCGCAACCGTGATCGAACGCGTGAACTGATGAAGGAGCGCGGCGACGCCCCTTTTTCTTCCCCCGTTCACGGGGGAAGTGTCCCCGCGAAAGCGGGGACGATGGGGGCGCCGCCGCGCATCCGTTTGCAAGAGGGCGCCTCACGCGTGCTCGCTCGCAAACTGCGCGAGCAACTCACAGACGCGGAAACGATCCTGTGGTCGAGGCTTCGCGGCAAACAGCTTGATGGCCTGAAGTTTAGGCGTCAGCATCCCATCAAAGCGTATGTCGTGGACTTTGCCTGCATCGAGGCGCGCCTTGTGGTCGAAGTCGATGGCGCAACGCACTCAACTAAAGAAGAGCTGGAGCACGACGCTACGCGGACTCGTGTCCTAAATCGTGAAGACTGGCGCGTTGTTCGCGTGTCGAACACCGACGTCTACAAAAACCTCCACGGCACACTCGAACTGATTTTGCGTAGCGCCCGCTGCGCCCCCTCCGTCCCGGACTGCGTCCGGGACACCTCCCCCGTAAACGGGGAAGGAAAGAACAACTGCGAGGACTAGGGTATGGAAAACTTCAAAATCGACGTCGACAGCGACGGCATTGCGCTCATCACGTTCGACGTGCCGGGCCGCTCCATGAATACGATCACCGGTTCGGTGATGCGCGAATTGATCCAGCTGGTTGAGACGCTGAAGTCCGACGATAAGATCAAGGGCGCCGTCATCACTTCGGGCAAAACCACCGGCTTCTGCGCCGGCGCCGATCTCGGCGAGCTCAACCAACGCGGCGCGGCCAAAGAAGAAGCGCCGAAGTCGGAAGAAGAGCGCCTGAAGAAGCAATTCGATCAGAGCTTCACGCTGAACCGCTCGCTGCGTGCGCTCGAAACCAACGGCAAGCCTGTCGCCATCGCGCTCGAAGGCTTAGCCCTCGGCGGCGGCCTCGAAATCGCGCTCGCGTGCCATTACCGCGTCGCGGCTGACAATCCGAAGATCAAGTTCGGCCTGCCTGAATCGAAAGTCGGCCTGCTGCCGGGCGCTGGCGGCACGCAGCGTCTGCCGCGCCTGATCGGCGTGCAAAACGCCGCGATGATGATCCTGCAAGGCGCCGATAAGTCGCCGCAAGAAGCCAAAGGCCTCGGCTTCATCAACGAAGTCGTCGAGTCGGGCAAAACCGTCGAAGCCGCGAAGGCTTGGGTGAAGGCGAACCCGAAGGCGGTCGCGCCGTGGGACGTCAAAGGCTACAAAGTGAAGGACGGCCCATTCACGCCAGCCGGCGCGATGGCGGCTGTCGGCGGCAACGCCATGGTCTCCAAGCAGACCAATCTCAACTATCCGGCGCAGCGCAACATTCTCTCCTGCATCTACGAAGGCATGCAGGTGCCGATCGACGCCGCGCTTCGCATCGAGTCCCGCTACTTCATCAAGACCGCCAACACCCCCCAAGCCAAGGGCATGATCCGGACGCTGTTCGTGAACATGCAAGCGCTCGGCAAAGGCGGAAACCGCCCCGAAGGCATCCCGGCTTATGACGTGAAGAAGGTCGCCGTCATCGGCGCCGGCCTCATGGGCGCCGGAATCGCTTACGTGCAAGCCAAGGCCGGCATCGAGACCATCCTCCTCGATGTCAGCCAAGAGAGCGCAGAGAAGGGCAAAGCCTACTCGCAGCGCATCGTCGAGAAGGACATCTCGCGCGGCAAGACCACGAAGGAGAAGGGCGATGCGCTGCTCGCCCTGATCAAGCCGTCGACGGACTATTCGCTGATCAAGGGCGCCGACCTCGTTGTTGAAGCCGTGTTCGAAAATCCGGCGCTGAAAGCCGAAGTCACCAAGAAGGCCGAAGCCTTCCTCGGTGAAACCGCCGTCTTCGGCTCCAACACTTCGACGCTGCCGATCACCGGCCTCGCCGAAGCCTCGGCGCGTCCGAAGAATTTCATCGGCATCCACTTCTTCTCGCCGGTCGAGCGCATGGGCCTGGTTGAGCTGATCATGGGCAAGGAGACCACCGCCGAAACCCAAGCCAAGGCGATTGATTACGTGATCAAGATCCGCAAGACGCCGATCACGGTGAATGACTTCCGCGGCTTCTACACTTCGCGTTGTTTCGGCACCTATCCGGCCGAAGGCGTCGAGATGCTGATGGAAGGCATCGCGCCGGCGATTATCGAGAATGTCGGGCGCCAATGCGGCATGCCGATGGGCCCGCTCGAAGTCTCCGACTCCGTCGGCCTCGACACCGCGCTGAAGATCGGCAAGACCAACGCCGAACTCAATCAGCAGGACTACAAGAAGGACCCGCGCGCCGCGATGCTGTCATGGCTCGTGGAAGATAACGGGCGCGTCGGCCGCAAGGGCGGCAAGGGCTATTACGAATACGGCGAAGACGGCAAGCCAACGCGCATTTGGCCGGGCATCTCCGAGCGCATCGAAGTGAAGACCAAAGAGTGCCCGCCTGAGCTGAAGACAGAGCTCACCAAGCGCTATCTCTTCCGCCAATGCATCGAAGTCGCGCGCTGCTTCGAAGAGGGCGTGATCACCGATCCGCGCGACGCCGACGTCGGCTCGATCCTGGCTTGGGGCTTTGCGCCTTACTCAGGCGGCTGC
Source organism: Hyphomonadaceae bacterium (assembly GCA_020848895.1). Taxonomy (GTDB): domain Bacteria; phylum Pseudomonadota; class Alphaproteobacteria; order Caulobacterales; family Aquidulcibacteraceae; genus Vitreimonas. The sequence goes on along the minus strand of JADLHI010000399.1, from coordinate 2,868 downwards.
ATCAGCTACATCGATCTCTTCTGGGGAACCAAGAAGTTCGTCGAAGAAGCCGATCGTCTCGCCGATGCCTACGGCGAACGCTTCCGCCCGAACAAACTCCTCCGCGACATGGCCGCGAAGGGCGAGACTTTCTACGAACGCTTCGGCGCCAAGCAGAAAGCCGCGGCGTAGTTCGTCATTTGGGGGCAATGCGCAGCATTGAACCCGGAACCCAGGGGCAAACACTCAGTTCGTTGCCCCTGGGTTGCGGATCGCGCAAGCGCGTCCGGAATGACGAGTGAGGAACGTTTAGGATGACGCTCGAAACCACCAGTCAGCTCGTCGGCATCCTCGCCAACATCGCCGTCATTGCGTCTATTCTCTTCGTCGCGCTGCAAGTCCGCATGGGCGTGCAAATGCTGCGCGACGCCGCCGTGCGCAATCATTCCGAAAAACTGCAATCGGTGAGCCGTATGCTCGCGGAAAATGCTGAGCTTGCTGAGCTATGGTCCCGCGGCAGCAAGGCCGGTCTCGAAAGCCTCTCGGACACCGAACGCGTGCGATTCATCAATTTCTGCACCTATATGTTTCGCACATGGGAGGAACTCCATTTGCAGCATTCCAGCGGCAAAATGGATGGCGCGCTTTACACGGCGAACATCTCGATCATGCGCGACATCTTTCATCTGCGTGGCGCCAACGAAGCTTGGCAGGTGCGCCGTCACGTCTTCACGCCGGCGTTCCAGACCTATTTCGAGAGCTATGTCGCATCCGGCGAAGCAAAGCCGCTCTACGGCTCGCCGCCAGGCGCCTGAAGTCTTTGCGCGACTGACGCAACGGGAAGGGGATGCGCTCGCCGCATCAGCCACTATGTTTGCGCGATGACCCAACTCACCGACCCGCTCAAGTTTCGTTCTGGCGCCACGCTGAAGAACCGCTTCGTCCTCTCGCCGCTCACCAATCTGCAAAGCCATCCCGACGGCGTCTTGAGCGACGATGAATATCGCTGGCTTACTATGCGCGCCGAAGGCGGTTTTGCGCTGACCATGACTTGCGCTGCATCGGTGCAAGAAGAAGGCGTCGGCTTTCCCGGCCAACTCGGCTTTCATGACGACAAGCACCTGCCGGGCCTCACGCGCCTCGCCGCCAAAATCAACGAGGAGGGTAGCCACTCCGTGGTGCAACTCCACCATGGCGGTCTGCGCGCGATGAAAAATCCCAAAGCCCCGAGCGCCGACGAAAAACTCAAAGCTGAAGCGATGACGTTGGATGAAATCCATCACACGCGCGACAAGTTCATCGAAGCTGCGCAGCGCGCCGAGCGCGCCGGCTTCCACGGCGCCGAACTTCACGGCGCCCACGGCTATCTCATCTGCTCGTTCCTCAGTCCCGAACTCAACCGTCGCGACGACGCCTATGGCGGCGATCCAGAACGCCGCGCGCGCTTCCTGTTCGAGCTTATTGATGGCGTCCGCGCCGCCACCAAGCCCGGCTTCTCACTGGGCGTGCGTCTCTCGCCCGAGCGTTGGGGTATCCAAACGCTCGAAATCCGCGACGTCGCTCAGCGCCTGATGAACGAGGCCAAGACCGACTACATCGACATGTCGCTCTGGGACGTGAAGAAGGAGCCGCAAGACGAGGCGCTGCAAGGCCGCACGCTCGCTTCGTACTTCACCGATCTAAAGCGCAATGGCACGCTTCTCGGCGCGGCCGGTAAGATCATGTCGGCGCAAGATTGCCGCGATCTCCTCGCCGCCGGCTTCGACTTCCCCATCCTTGGCCGCGCCGCCATTCTCCACCACGACTTCCCCAAGAAGGCCGTCGCCGATCCAAACTTCCGCGCCATCGCCACACCGGTCAGCGAAGCCTATCTCAACGCCGAAGGGCTAGGCCCGGCCTTCGTGAACTACATGCGCACGTGGGCAGGCTTCGTCGAAGAGCGTTAGCGCCGTGTCCTTCGTGCTTCTTTGTGTCTTTGTGGTGAAAAAAGAAAACCACAAAGGCACAAAGGAGCACGAAGCGATCTCTCCCCCAACCTCGATCAATTCTGTAGGTTCAGCGCATGAGCCAGCCTCCCACGCAGCGCGAATATTGGAACAGCAGAGTCGGCGAGGAGTGGGCGCGCCAAGCCGATTCCATGGATCGCATGCTGCAGCCGCTGACGCAGCCCGCGCTCGATCTGCTGAACCTCAAACCTGGCGAGCGCGTGCTCGACATCGGCTGCGGCGCCGGCGCCACCACGCTCGCAGCCGCCAGCTCTATCGGCGACGGCATCGCCGTCGGGGTCGATATCTCCAAGCCGCTGCTTGAACTCGCCCGCGAACGCGCCAACGCACGCGGCGCCAACGCCCATTTTGTCGAAGCCGATGTCTCCGACGCACCACTCCGCGACGCACCGTTCGACGCGGCATTCTCCCGCTTCGGCGTGATGTTCTTCGACGATACCGCCGCCGCCTTCGCCAAAATCCGCGCCGCGCTCAATCCTGGCGGCCGCATCGTTTTCATCTGCTGGCGCACGTTCGCCGAGAACGGCTGGTCGCACGCGCCGCTCGCCGCGCTCCAGCCCATGCTCAAAGCGCCGATCGCGCTGGCCGATCCCAACGCGCCCGGCCCATTCCGATTGCAGGATGCAGAGAAGATCAAAACGCTGCTCACCGCATCCGGTTGGCGCGATGTCTCGATTACGCCGTGGGACGGGGAGGTGCTCGTCGGCGGCGGCGGCGACGCCACCAGCGCCGCGGCTTTCCTGCTCAAGATCGGCCCCTGCGCCCGCGCCATCACCGATCAGCAGCTCGATCCCGCGCAAGCCCAGCAATTGCTTGCTGATTTCCTCCGCCAACGCGAAACGAAAGCGGGCGTCGCACTGCGGGCCGCATGCTGGATTGTCCG
>JADLHI010000398.1 GCA_020848895.1 Hyphomonadaceae bacterium | reverse complement strand
GGCGTCGAGGTGCCGGGCCTTCTGCATCATCTCGAAGGCCTCAACCTGACGATTGGCTCGCTTTCGGTCCCGGCCGCCGAGCTTTGCGCGGTTCTGCTGTTTATCGGCGCGATGGGTAAGTCGGCACAGTTCTTCCTACACGTCTGGTTGCCGGACGCGATGGAAGGCCCGACGCCGGTCTCCGCGCTCATCCACGCCGCGACGATGGTCACCGCCGGTGTGTTCATGGTTTGCCGTTTGGGCGAGCTTTATCACATGGCGCCGATCGCCAGCGGCATCGTAACCATCGTCGGCGCAACGACCGCGCTGTTCGCCGCTACGGTTGGTTTGGCCCAGAACGACATCAAACGCGTCGTTGCATACTCAACCTGCTCGCAGCTCGGTTACATGTTCTTCGCGGCAGGCGTGGGCGCCTACAACGCGGCGATGTTCCACCTGTTCACGCACGCCTTCTTCAAGGCGCTGCTCTTCCTTGGCGCCGGCTCGGTGATCCACGGCCTGCATCACGAGCAGGACATGCGCTACATGGGCGGCGTCCGTAAGCCGATGACGATCACCTGGGCGATGATGACGATCGGCACGTTCGCGCTGATCGGCTTCGGCATCCCAGGTCTTGGCGGCTTTGCCGGCTTCTACTCGAAGGACGCGATCATCGAGGCGGCCTATGGCAGCCACGGCATCGGCGCGCAGTTCGCATTCTGGTGCGGCGTCACCGCTGCGCTGTTGACGAGCTTCTACTCATGGCGTCTCGCGTTCATGACCTTCGAAGGCAAGTATCGCGGCAATCCCGACGCGCATCATCACGACGACCACGCGCATGGCGATGCTCACGCGCATGCCGGTCACGACCACGGCCACGATGCGCACGCAAAGCCCGCTGACGGCACAGCGCCGGCGCATGAATCGCCGCTCGTGATGCTGATCCCGCTCTTCGTTCTTGCCGCGGGCGCCGTTGCAGCGGGCGCGATCTTCGCGCCGTACTTCCTGGGCGAGCACGCGACAGCGTTCTGGAACCACATCGTGCCGCTCGCGCATGGCGAAGGCCATCACGACTTCCCGGCCTGGGTGATCTGGGCGCCGCTGACGGTCACCGTCACCGGCTTCATCTTCGCGGTGTTCTTCTATCTTTGGAAGCCAGGCGCGGCGAAGGCGATGGCGGGCGGGCCGGTTTGGGCCTTCCTCTATAACAAATGGTACTTCGACGAGATTTACGATTTCATCTTCGTCAAAGGCGCGCGCGCGCTCGGCGATCTCTTCTGGAAGGTGGGCGATCAGAAGCTCATCGACGGACTCGGTCCCGATGGCGTCGCCGCCACGTCAAACTTCTTCTCGCGCAATCTGCGCCGCCTGCAGACGGGCTTTGTGTACCACTACAGCTTCATCATGCTGATCGCGGCGGTGGCGTTTGGCGCCTATGCGATCCTTGCTGGCATCGGAGGCGGCCGATGAGCGAGATCGTGGCTGGCTGGCCCATCCTTTCCATTGTCACGTTCCTGCCGGCGGCGGGTGCGCTGCTCATCCTACTCTCGCGCGCGTCGGCGCGAGGGGAAAACGTCGGCTACGACAACGGCGTCAAGCTGCTGACGCTGCTGATCACGGTCGCGACGTTCGTGGCGTCGCTGTTTGCGTTCGCGGCGTTCGATTTCCGCAATCCGGCATACCAGCTGCAAGAGAGCATTCCGTGGGCGTTCGGCGCCTCGTACGCCATGGGCGTCGACACGCTGGCGATGTCGCTTGTGATGCTGACCACGTTTCTGACGCCGATCTGCATCCTCGCGAGTTGGGTGATCGAAAAGCAGGTCAGCTCCTACATGGTGCTGTTCCTGATCCTGGAGTCGCTGATGATCGGCGTCTTCTGCGCGCAGGATATCATCCTCTTTTATATCTTCTTCGAAGCCGGCCTCATCCCGATGTTCATTCTCATCGGCGTCTGGGGCGGTGAGCGGCGCGTCTATGCGGCGTTCAAGTTCTTCCTCTACACGCTGCTGGGCTCGCTGCTGATGCTGGTTGCGATCGTCTATATGATTGCAACGGCGCACACCTCGAACATCCCGGCGCTGACCGCGTTTGCGCAATCGGGCGGGTTCGACACCAACGTTCAGATTTGGCTCTGGCTGGCCTTCTTCGCCTCGTTCGCGGTGAAGATGCCGATGTGGCCGGTGCACACCTGGTTGCCGGATGCGCACGTCGAAGCGCCGACCGCGGCTTCAGTCGTGCTGGCCGCGATCCTGCTGAAGATGGGCGGCTACGGCTTCCTGCGCTTCTCGTTGCCGATGTTTCCGGAGGCGTCGCACTACTTCACGCCGTTCGTGTTCGGACTATCGGTGATCGCCATCGTCTGGGCTTCGCTCGTTGCGTTCCGCCAAGTCGATATGAAGAAGCTGATCGCGTACTCGTCGGTTGCGCACATGGGCTTTGTCACCATGGGCATCTTCTCGGGCAACGAGCAGGGCATCCAAGGAGCGATCTTCCAGATGCTGTCGCACGGCATCATCTCCGGCGCGCTCTTCCTCTGCGTCGGCGTCGTCTATGACCGGATGCACACGCGTGAGATCGCCTTCTATGGCGGCCTTGTGCACCGGATGCCGGTCTACGCCGCCGTGTTCATGCTGTTCACCATGGGCAATGTCGGCCTGCCGGGCACGAGCGGCTTCCCGGGTGAAATCCTGACCATGGTCGGCGCCTTCCAAGTGAATGCGTGGATCGCGGCGGCAGCGGCGCTTGGCGTCATTTTCTCGGCGGCGTACGCGCTCACGCTCTATCGCAAGGTCGCGCTCGGCAACATCGAGAACCCGAAGCTCGATAAAATAGCGGATCTCGATGCGCGCGAATGGGTGCAGTTCGCGCCGCTCATCATCGCGACGCTCATCATGGGCCTTGCACCCACGTACGTTCTCGATTTCACCGCGAATTCGGCGCAGACGATCATCGCGCAATTCGCCGGAGCAGCCCAATGAACCCGGTGATCGATCTTGGCCGCGATCTGCCGCTTGCGCGTCCCGAGCTTCTGCTTGTGGCCTTCGCTCTGATTGGCGCGGTGCTCGGCGCCTGGTTCAAGGACCGTATCTTCACCGCGCTCTCGACGCTGGGCGTGGTCGCGATCCTCGCCGCGGGTTTGCTCGCGGTTGCTCTCAACCCGGGCGCCGCTATCCAAGTTTTCCAGGGCGCGATGGTTGTCGACGGCTTCGCCGCCTTTGCCAAAGCTCTGATCGCGATCGCCGCCGCCGCGACGCTTGCGCTTGGCGCCGATCACTTCACGACGACCAAAGAACAGCGCTTCGAATTCCCGATCCTCATCGCGCTGGCGACGCTGGGCATGTTCGTCATGGTGTCGGCGCAAGACCTGATCAGTCTCTATGTGGGCGTCGAACTCCAATCGCTCGCGGCTTACGTGCTGGCCGCCTGGCGCCGGGACGACGCGCGCTCGTCGGAATCGGGCCTGAAGTATTTCGTGCTGAGCGCCATCTCGTCCGGCTTGCTGCTGTTCGGCTCGTCGTTCGTCTACGGTTTCACCGGGTCGATCCATTTCGACGCCATCGCCGCCGCCGTGGGCGAAGGCGCTGGCGGCATTGGCCTCATCTTTGGCCTCGTGCTCATGCTCTGCGCGCTGGG
>JADLHI010000397.1 GCA_020848895.1 Hyphomonadaceae bacterium | reverse complement strand
TGGTGTTCCGTCTGCCCCGGAGATCGACATCAGCCAAGCCGCCGCCGCGATTGTCATCGTACTGGTGGCGTTCTTGCTTATCCGCGAGATTTATCTCCGCCAGCGTTCGCAACCGGTCTGACCCCCCAGCGCCGCGCGTGATGAGTTCGAGATGAACGCGGCCGCCGGCAGCACGGATTTTCGGATCGTCACGCGCGGCGTAGTGCTTACGCTTGTGCTGTTGACGGAAGTGGTCGCCATCGACGGCGGTTACTCGTTCAGAAGCGCTGTCTCAGCCGACGCGCCATTGTGGCGGCTCGTCAACGAGACGCTTCAGACGCTAGTCTATGTAGCTCTCTATTCCGGCCTGGCGTTTTGCGTCCTCGCCCTCGCGCATGGGCGCGAGGCGCTGACGGCGTGGGTAGGCGCCAGCCGCAATCACATGTGGTTGCCGTGGTTCGTACGCCAGTCGGCGATGTTCGCGCTGCTCCTGCTTGTGCTGCCGTGGATGGAAACCGGCGCCGCAGAGCCGCCTTGGATGCTCTTCGGCCTGTGGCTGGCCGCATGCTTGGGCATGGCCGTGTGCGCCGTGCTGGCGATCGCGCCGCTGTCATTCTGGCGCGCACAAGGGGCAAAGCACGCGCCCAATGTTATCGCGGCGCTGATCGCGGGGACCTCTATCTACGCTGCGGTCTCGCTGTCGCGGGAAAGCTGGGATCGACTTTCCGATGCGACGCTTCGCGCATCGCACTGGCTCCTCAGTCTCTATGAACCAAACGCCATCGCGGACGCCGGCGCACGTGTGCTTGGCGCGGGCGCCTTCAAGGTGATTATCGACGCGCCGTGTTCCGGCTACGAAGGCATGGGTCTCGTGATTGGCGTTGTCGGCTTTTACATCTTCGCATTTCGCAACGAGCTGCGGTTTCCGCACGTTCTGGTTCTCTTGCCGATTGGCGCGCTCGCCATCTGGGCGCTCAACGCACTACGTCTGGCGCTTCTGGTCAGCATCGGCGCACACGTCTCGCCCGATTTGGCGCTGCGGGGATTTCACTCGCAGGCGGGTTGGATATTCTTTCTGTTGGTGGCGATTTCGCTGATGGTCGTCGCCCATCGGACGCCCGCGTTGCGCGCTGGGCCTCGCGCGCCGGCGCGGCGCGACCCCGCGATCCACCTCGCGGCGGCGCTGCTCATTCCGTTCGCTGCGCTGATGGCGTCACGCATCGTCGGATCGATCTTCGGTGACGGACCGAACTGGCCCTCGGTCCTGGCGATGGCGCTGCCCGCGATCGCTTTGCTTGTCTACCAGCGCGAGATCGGCAAACAACTCGGCCGTATCGGGGTTGAGCCTTTCGCGCTTGGCGCCGCACTCGGCGCGTTCTGGATCATCACGCATACATCCAACGCTTACGGTTACGCGCTCGGCCGTTGGCTCGAACTCCAGCCTACGCCCGCCGCCGGCGCATGGATCGTGCTCCGCGTCGTCGGCTTCGCGCTCGTCGTGCCCCTCGCGGAAGAGTTGGCGTTCCGCGGCTATCTCCACCGCGCGCTCATCGGCCGCCGCTTCGAAAAAGTGGCGCCCCACGCCTTCAGCTGGCTTGCCTTCATCGGCACGACCGTCTTGTTCGGCGCGCTCCATCAAAGATGGCTAAGCGGCGCGGTCGCCGGCGCTGTCTTCGCCATCGCGCTCTATCGCTCCAAGAGCCTTGCGGGCCCCATCGCCGCGCACGTGGTCGCCAACGCCGTGATCGCCTTCTACGCGGTTGCCGCCGAACACTGGGATTTGCTCTGAGCCCAAATGAAAAGGGCGCCGGATTGCTCCGGCGCCCTTGAACTTGTCAGTTCGGAAGAAAGGCTCAGCCTTCCTTCTTCTTCATGAAGCCGCCGAACTTGTCGTTGAAGCGCGAAACACGACCGCCGCGATCGAGCAGCGTCTGATTGCCGCCGGTCCAGGCTGGGTGCGACTTCGGGTCGATTTCCAGCGCCAAAGTCGCGCCATCTTCGCCGTAGGTCGAACGGGTCTTGAAGGTCGTCCCGTCGGTCATGGTGACCGTGATGAAGTGGTAGTCGGGGTGGCCTTGCTCTTTCATGACCCTGGAATCCTGCGCGCCCCCATGCCAGGGGGAGAAAATTGGAAGCGGGGCTGATAGCCTAAAGGTCCCGGGGGGGCAAGGGCGCGCAATGGTGTGGCTGATTTTGGCGGGTTTGAGCGGCACCGTGGTGGTCGGGGTGGCCGCCTGGGCGCGGGGCGAGCGCAAGAAGGTCGAGCGCGAAGCCGCCGAGCGCCGTGAACGCGCCCGTCTCCAGGCCGAGGAAGCACAGCTCTTGGCCCGGCTCCGCCAGGATAGGGCCGAGTAGTGGCGCAGGCAGGGTATTCAGGCACGCCGCTGGCCAAGAAGCTCGGCTTCAAGCCGGGTGAGCCGCTTTGGGCGTCAGGCATGCCAGCGTCCGTGAAGAAGGTGCTCGATAAGGAAGCCGGCCCTCGCTACCTCGCGCGGCCCACGAAGCTGCTGGCGGCGGCACACATCTTCCACACCAGCGCCGCCAAGCTCGAAGCTGAGCTTGAGAGCCTGCGCGCCAAGCTCGCACCGGACGGAATGGTCTGGGTGTCGTGGCCGAAGAAGGCCGCCAAGGTCGAAACCGACATCACCGAAGACACCATCCGCAAAGTCGCGCTGCCGATGGGCTATGTGGACGTCAAAGTCTGCGCCGTGGATGAAACCTGGTCCGGCCTCAAACTCGTGATCCGCAAGGCGCTACGCTAGCCACAAATCTGGACCGCCGGCGCCCTCGCCGGCATTGGTTGAAATTACAACGAGCGTCAGCAGTTGAAACACTGGATGCCGGCGAGGGCGCCGGCGGTCCAGATTTTACGCGGGTGACTCCGGCGCCACCGCCGCCTGCGGCTTCGCCTTCACCGCCGGCGCGTCCGGCGCCAGGCGCAACAGCAGCGGATTGAGCGCAATCGAGAACAGCGCCGCCGCCAAGATGAGATTGTACGTCTCTCGCGACATTA
>JADLHI010000396.1 GCA_020848895.1 Hyphomonadaceae bacterium | reverse complement strand
GGATGCGTGTCGAGATAACGCTGCGTTTCGCGCGCGATGAGAGCAGAAAGAGGCACAGCTCAATATGGACCGCCGGCGTCCCGCCGGCAAACACTAGCGCGAGCCGGCGAGACGCCGGCGGTCCATATTATTCACGGCCGATACGTAATCGAGATGCCCTTGAGCTCGGTGTATTTCTCAAGCGCATGCAGCGAGCGATCGCGACCGAAACCGCTCTGCTTCCCGCCGCCGAACGGCACGGTGATATCGCAGGCATCCCAGCCATTGATCCACACCAGCCCCGTCCGCAACTTCCGCGCCACGCGGTGCGCGCGCGAGATGTTCGCCGTCCACAGCCCCGACGCCAGTCCATACACAGTATCGTTTGCGATGCGCACCGCATCGTCCTCGTTCGTGAACCCAAGCACACCCAGCACCGGCCCGAACACTTCTTCGCGCGCCAATGTGTGCGAATTGTCCAAGCGATGAAATACCGTCGGCTCGACGTAGAAACCACCTGTGTCCTGGCGCACGCGTGACCCACCGAGCGCAAGGTTCGCACCCTCTTTTCGCGCCGTGTCGATATAACCGAGCACGCGCTTCATCTGGCCTTCGCTCACCAGCGCGCCCGCGACGCTCGCCGGGTCCAACGGATCGCCCGGCGCATATTGCTTCGAGCGCTTCAGCACCCGCTCAAGGAAATCATCCTTGATCGATGCTTCAACCAGGAGCCGCGACGCTGCGTTACAAATCTCGCCCTGATTGAAGAAAATCCCCCACGCCGCCGCATCGGCCGCCGCGTCGAGATCCTCCGCATCCGCAAACACAATCTGCGGGCTCTTGCCGCCCAGCTCCAACGCCACGCGCTTCAAATTGCTCTCGCCGGCGTACGTCATCAACTTGCGGCCAACCTCGCCCGAGCCGGTGAAGGCGATGAGATCGACATCCATGTGCCGCGCCAGCGCCTGCCCCGCCGTATCGCCATAGCCCGGCACAACGTTCAGCACGCCCGGCGGTACGCCCGCCTCCAGCGCCAGCTCACCGAGCTTCAAAGCCGTCGACGGCGATTGCTCCGCCGGCTTCAGCACGATCGAGTTGCCCGTCGCCAGCGCCGGCGCCACCTTCCAGCACGCCATGTGCAGCGGGAAATTCCACGGCACGATCGCGCCAACCACACCCAACGGCTCGCGCACGATGAAGCTCAGACGATCCGCCGGCGTCGTCGCCACTTCGCCGTAAACTTTATCGAGCGCTTCCGCGTACCAGCGGATCGAATTGATCGCCGTCGGAATATCGACGCTCAGCGTATCGCGAATGGGCTTGCCCATATCCAGCGTTTCCAGAAACGCCAGTTCTTCCAAATCACGTTCCATCAGCTCGGCGAGCTTGAACATGATCTTCTTCTTTTCGCGCGGATGCTTGCCCCGCCAGCGCCCATCTTCAAACGCCGCGCGCGCCGCCTTCACCGCGGCGTCGATGTCTTCGACGTCGCCAGCAGCGACTTTAGAAACGACCTTCCCATCGCGCGGGCCGACATTGTCGAACGTCTTGCCGCTCTTGGCCGCGACCAACTTGCCGTCGATCACTGCGTGTGCGGGAAATTTGATAGCGCCCGCGCGGGCGAGATTGTGTTGAAGCGTCATTGCCGCTGGTTAGCGCAAAAGCCCACGCGCTTAAAGCGTGTTGCAGCTCGGGACGTACGCCTGCACCAGATCGCGAACCACCGACGCACGCTTGTTCGCATCGAACTCCTCGATCAGGAAGATAAGCGTCACCCCAAACTTGCTGAAACACGGTTGCTTGTCGGGGCTAAGCGGCCGCTTGGAGAGATCGGCGGTCTCTCCGACGAAGCAGAACTCGTATGTATTCGGAACCCCGGCTTTCTCGCGCGCCATAATGTAAACGCCGGGCTTGGCTTGGAAGGTGGTGCTGCGGGGATGAATGTTGAACATATATTGCCTACCCGAGCTTCCGGTAAGCGTGGTCACCGTCCCATCGTACGTCATCGAAATCCTCGCGAGCCTTAAGCGCCGCCCTCCTTTAGGGGAGCGCGCCGGAGTTTGAAACGCTTTCTTCCGTTGCGGGTCGGTCTGCGCTACCAAAACGCACAAGCGGGGGAGAGGTGCATGCGCAGGTTGGCGATCTTGGTCGCTGCGATGGCGATCGGTAGTTGCACGCCCGCTCCGCTGGCGCAGACTCGCCAATACAACCCGACCATCACCCGCGACGCCTACGGCGTTCCAAACGTCCATGGTCGCGACGATCAGGAAGCCGCTTACGGCATCGGCTACGCCCACGCGGAGGACAATTTCGCCACCATCCAGCTCGTCGTGCTCGCCGCGCGGGGCCGCCTCGGCGCGCACTTGGGCGAGGAAGGCGCCAAATCGGACTTCCTCTGGCATCTGCTCGGCATCCGCGAAGCCGTGGATGCAGGCTTTGAGACACGCGTGTCGCCGGAGTTCCGCGCCGTCGCACAAGGTTACGCCGATGGCCTCAACGCTTATGCCGCTCAGCATCCCGCCGAAGTTCTGCCCGGCGCGCGCAATGTCACCGCGCGCGACGTCGTTGCGGGCTCCGCTCTCACGGTCCCGCTCTTCTGGGGCTTCGAGCGCGTGCTTGGCGTGGTGACCGACGAAGAGAGCCATCCCTGCGCCGTACGCGAGGCGACCGCCGACATCATCGACAACGGGTCCAACGCCTTCGCTGTCAGCCCGCGCCGCTCCAGCGACGGCCACACGCGCCTCATCGTCAACTCGCACCAGCCATGGGCTGGCCCGGTCGCGTGGTACGAAGCCGGCGTTTCCTCTGACACCGGCTGGCGCATGTATGGCGGGCTTTTTCCCGGCTCGCCCTTTCCCGTGCTCGGCACAAACGGCGATATTGCCTACGCCGCGACCGTGAACCTACCCGATCTCGCCGACATTTATCGGCTGACCACCGACGATCAGCATCGCGGCCAGTATTTCTTCGATGGCGAATGGAAGCATTTCCAAACCCGCACCATCTGGCTTTGGGTGAAGATGGGACCGGTCACGATCCCTGTTCCGCGCACATTGCGCTTCACCGAACACGGTCCCGCATTCGAAACCGCCGACGGCTGGGTCGCCGTGCGCTACGCCGGCGCAGGCGAAATCCGCGCGCTCGAACAATTCTATCGCATGGGCCATGCGCACAATTACGATGAATGGCGCGAGGCCATGTCGATGCGCGCCATCCCGTCGTTCAACTTCCTCTATGCCGACGCCAGCGGCCACATCGCCTATCATTACAACGCCATCCTGCCGCGCCGCGCAGCCGGCTACGATTGGTCAGGTTGCGTGCCAGGCGACACCAGCGCCAACATCTGGGCAATGGACGATCGCCTCGATGCGCCGGTGCTCGACAATCCGTCCAGCGGCTGGCTCTACAGCACCAATGGCGCGCCTTGGTCCGCAACCGACCCAAGCGCCGACATGCGCCCCGAGCAATACCCTGACGCCGCGCCTGCGATCGAAACCTACATCACCAATCGCGGCTACCGCGCCGTCGAAATCCTCTCGCCGCTGCGCAGCATCAGCGACGAACAATTGCTCGCCGCGAAATTCGATCTCACCTCAAGCGAACGGTCAACGACCGTCGCGATCGTGAACGAGATTCTTGCGACCGACTCCGGCAACGACACCGAACTCGCGGAAATCCAAGCCTTGCTGCGCACCTGGGACCGGCGCGCGGCCAATGACAGCCCCGCAGCCGCACTCGTGGGCTTGACCTATCAACCCATCTATAACGCCGGACGCGCCAACACGCCCCCGCCCACACCGGTGGAAGCGGCGCGCGCCGCCGCTGCGCATCTACGTCAACATTTCGGCCGTCTCGATCCCCCGCTCGGCGATGTGCTGCGCCTGCGCCGCGGCGATGTCGACTTGCCACTCGAAGGCGCGCCCGACGTCCTGCGCGCTCTGCGCTGGCACGACGATCCCGACGGGCGCACCGTCGCCGATTTCGGCGATGGATTTATGATGGTAATGGATTGGGCGCCGGATCGCACGCTCACCACGCGCGTCATCAGCCAGTGGGGCGCGAGCGACCGCCCCGAAAGCGCGCACTATAACGATCAGTCTGAAATGTTCGCGCGCCGGCAATGGCGCCGCGTCGGGGCAATTGCGCCAGATCAAGGAACAACGGCGCAAACGCGCCGATAAAGCGGCATGAAGCTCGAACATCTCGACCACGCCCTTGAGCAAGAATTCGCCGGTCACGCGGAGACTATCCATCGGCTCAAGGTCTCCGATCCGCATTTCAAGGCGCTGCTTGAGTTGAATCACAGCATCTGGCGTGAAATTCATAACATCGAAAATGGCGTCACGGCCGCATCGGACGATTACCTGACGTCGCTCCGCAAGCAGCGCCTCGCGATCCTGGACGATATCGCCAAATTGGTGGGTGAAGCCGAGGCTTAAGCCGCAAGCTTGCAGCTCTCGGCGCGCAGGCTCAGAATGAACTGATGCCCGATACGCCGCGCCCGAACTCGCTCGATTCATTCTGGATGCCGTTCACGCCCAACCGGGCGTTCAAAGCCGATCCGCGCATGGTCGTGCGCGCCGAAGGCATGCATTATTACGCACCGGACGGCCGCGCCATCCTCGATGGCACCGCTGGCCTCTGGTGCTGCGCCGCCGGCCACGGCCGCAAACGCATCGTCGAAGCTATCCAACGCGCCGCCGCCGAACTCGATTACGCCACCAATTTCAATCTCGGCCACCCAGCCGCGTTCGAATTCGCCAACCGCCTCGGCGAAATCCTGCCGACAAACCTCGACCGCATCTTCTTCACCAACAGCGGCAGCGAATCCGCTGACACCGCGCTGAAAATCGCGCTCGCCTACCAAAAAGCCCGCG
>JADLHI010000395.1 GCA_020848895.1 Hyphomonadaceae bacterium | reverse complement strand
TCAGCAGAAGAAAGTCGGCCAACTCTCCGGCGGCGAACGCAACCGCGTCCACCTCGCCAAGACACTGCTCACCGGCGCCAATGTGTTGCTGCTCGACGAACCGACCAACGATCTCGACGTCGAAACGCTGCAAAGCTTGGAAGCCGCGCTCGAAGATTTCGCCGGCTGCGCTGTCGTCATCAGCCACGATCGCTGGTTCCTGAACCGCCTAGCCACGCACATCCTCGCCTTCGAAGGCGACAGCCACGTCGAATGGTTCGAAGGCGATTTCGACGCCTATGAAGAAGACAAGATGCGTAGGTTGGGCGTGACGGAGATCATCCCGAGCCGGGTGAAATTCCAGAAATTCGGGCGCTAATAACATTGCGCGGCTTGCGCCAGGCGTTGCAGCACCGCTTAGCAACGCTCTGCGTCTTCGGCGTTTGCTCGTTCGCAGCGGTGGCGATCGGCGCATACATTTGCGCGCTAAGCGGCGTGCCGTCCGCGCTATGGATCCGCAATCTGGCGGCGTGGTGTGTGGGCGCTGTCCTCGCCGTCGGCCTTGCTTTCCTACGCCGAACCGAAGCGCTGCATGTTGCGCTCTGGGCCGCGCCGCTTGCCTTGCTCGCGACATTCTTCAGCCCCGCGCAAGAGGGCGTGCATCGCTGGCTTGATGCGGGGTCTTTGCACATCAATGCCGCCATGCT
Source organism: Hyphomonadaceae bacterium (assembly GCA_020848895.1). Taxonomy (GTDB): domain Bacteria; phylum Pseudomonadota; class Alphaproteobacteria; order Caulobacterales; family Aquidulcibacteraceae; genus Vitreimonas. Next base: position 1,891 of record JADLHI010000395.1, on the reverse strand, counting down.
CACGCTTCCCGCTGCGTCCGTGGCGCTTGCGGCGCTCTCGCGCGAGCATGTGTGGGCGTGGGGTACGTCCTTTGTGGCGCTGGCTTTGCTTGTGCTTCAGCCGGACGCATCGCAGGCAACGGCGCTTGCCGCAGTGATGGTGGCAATAGCGGCGCCCGCGTCCTCGCGCCCATTGTTGCGGTTCGCAATTATGGCTGGCGCCGTTGCGCTCGCGACGGTCGCATGGTTTCAGAGCGATCCGCTCCGGCCAGTGCCGGAAGTCGAAGATATCATCGAACTCGCGTTCGCCGCCGCTCCAGCTCTCGCCTTTGCCGCGCTAGCAACGCTTCTGCTTACGGCGATCAGCGCAGAGGCGCTCACGCGCGACCAACGCGAAACGCCGCGCACCGCCGCCTGGGCGCTCAGTCTGTGCTTTCTCGCCTGGATCGCCACGCCATATTTCGGCGCTTACCCAATGCCCTGGGTCGGCATCGGGCTCAGCCCGATCATCGGCGCGTGGCTCGGCATTGGTTTGCTCGTTGGCCTGCGCCGCGACGGCGTTCAGGCGTCGCGCTAGCCAAATCATCCAGGGCCGCGTGACGTTCCAGAAGTTGGGGCGCTGGGTGCGGCGCGGTAAGGCGCATTGAATTGAGCATCATTTGATGCTATAATGCGTGCATGCGTACGACATTGGCTCTTGATGACGATTTGCTTGCCGAGGCCGAGGCTCTAACCGGCGTCGATGAAAAGACAGCGCTTGTGCGTGAGGCTCTCAAAGCTCTGATTGAGCGCGAATCCGCTCGCCGCCTTGCGCGTCTTGGCGGCAGCGACCCAAAGGCCAAAGCGCCGCCCCGCCGCCGTCCGGCCTGACATGATCTTGGTCGATACCTCAATCTGGATCGATCATTTCCGCGCCGCTGAACCGCAACTCGTTTCGTTGTTGACGCAAAATCGGGTTCTTACGCATTCGTGCATCATCGGCGAAATCGCACTCGGCAGCATCGCCAAGCGCGACGATGTCTTGCGCTATCTCAGAAACCTTGCGCAGGCGGTTGTCGCTTCGCACGTTGAGGTGATGACGCTCATCGATCGCCACAAGCTTATGAATTCGGGTATTGGCTACGTCGATGCATGCTTGCTCGCGTCGGCCGCGCTTACGCCGGACGCAGCGCTCTGGACGCGCGACAAAGCAGTACGAGCCGCCGCCGCGCGTTGCGGCGTGGCGCCAAAGCCGCCGCTGCGCTGAGGGTGCGGGATATGCCGAAAGCGCTCACAATATGGACCGCCGGCGTCTCGCCGGCATGCGCCAGAGCTGTCCGGCGAGACGCCGGCGGTCCATATTAGCCCCGCGCTCCGGCCACATACGCATCGATCACACGCCCGAGCACCGTCATCGGCACGTTGCCGCCGCCGACGACAGCGTCGTTGAACGCTGCAAAGTCATACCGCGAGCCGAGCGCGCTTTGTGCGCCTTCGCGTAGGCGGTTGATCGTGGTGTGCCCGACCTTGTATCCGCACGCTTGCCCCGGCCATGAGCAATAGCGATCGACTTCGCTTTGCACTTCGCCCGCGTTCGAGCCGTTTTCGCGCACGAAGAAGTCGATGCCTTGCGCGCGCGTCCAGCGCTTGGAGTGCAGCCCGGTATCGACAACCAAGCGGCACGCGCGGAACGCCAGCGATTGCAGATAGCCCAAGCGCCCAACCGGGAAGTCATCATATACGCCCAACTCATCGGCGATCTGCTGCGCATAAAGCGCCCAGCCTTCGCTATACGCGTTGAAGCCAAGCATCGAGCGCACCAGCGGTTGGCGGAATGTGTATTCGCCCTGCCAAACGTGGCCGGGGATCGCCTCGTGATAGGTGAGGTCGGGCAGATCGAATTTGCGATGCAGATCGGTGGTGCGCAGATTGA
>JADLHI010000394.1 GCA_020848895.1 Hyphomonadaceae bacterium | reverse complement strand
GCACGAGGATCTCGGGACTTGAGCCGACGACCGCGAAGTCCGCGAAGTTAAGATAGTAAAGAAAAGGCGAGGGGTTCAGCCGTCGCAGTGAACGATAAAGCGCAAACGGCGGTGCATTCAGCGGCGCAGAGAAACGCTGGCTCGGCACTACCTGAAAGACATCGCCGGCACGGCAATATTGTTTGCACTTGCCGACGAGCGCCCGGTACGCGTCCGGGGTCGTATTCGACTTTGGCTCGACAGTCTCCGGCGCCACCGCGCCGCCGCGTTTCTTCGCCAGCGGCCGATCCAGCGCGCGCCACACGCGCTCTAGCCGTTCGCGCGCGGCGCCGTATGCGGCTTCTGCGCTTTGTCCAGCGCGTTTGCGCGCTGGCGTGATCAGCGTGATCTCGCCGGTGACGTTGTCGAACACCGCGACAATTGTAGGCCGCACGAGAAGCGCTTGCGGCGTCCCGATCGGGTCAGCCGCCTTTTCAGGCAGCTTCTCCACCAAACGCACCATGTCGTAGCCGAGATACCCAAACAGCCCCGCCGCCATGGGCGGCAAGTGCGATGGCAAATCCAAAGCCGAGCGGGTCAACAGCTTGCGCAAGCTCTTCAACGGCGCGTCACGCTGCGCCCGGAACGCGCTATCGCCGAAACCGCCGCGGCTTGCTTCCGCGCGGCCGTCACGCACGCGCCAGACCAAATCTGGCTTCAGGCCGATGATCGAATAGCGGCCGCGAAAATCGCCGCCTTGGACGCTCTCAAGCAAGAACGATCCCGGCTTATCGGCGCCAAGCTTCAGCATGGCGGATACAGGCGTCTCCAGATCGGAGACGCGCTTCATCCACACCACGCCGCCGCCGCGCGCGTGTGCCTCTGCGTAGGCGGTCAGCGCCGGTTCCAGCGCTGGCTCCGCCTTGCTCATTGTTGACCGGCTTCTTCCGGCGCGGCGCTCGGGCGATAGACTCTGTCGATCACATCGTCGTTGCGGCGCGGATTGGCGTCGGCGACGATTTGGCCTTGCAGCGCTTCGACCACGCTTGTGCTGAGGCCGCACACCGGCGGAGCGCCGGCCTGCAGCGCTTGTTGCATGCACGGACGCTCAGAATAGCTGCGTGTGGCTTCGAGGATTTGCGGGTCGATTGCCGTCAGGTCCGGCCGGTTGATGTGTTCGACGACGCCGATCAGCACGCCCGCGTCGCCGACGATATGAACCGGGGCGCGTTCGCCGACCGCGAAGAGTTGCTCAGCCAAGCCTTGCGGCAGGTTCTGGCGCGCCGTGCGCCGATCGACGGTGCGCGATGTGGCGACCACGCGCGCACGATTCGCGCTGGCGACGGCTGTCAGCGACTGGCCGCCGGTGATCGCGGTCGTCATCGTCTCCGCCAGTTCGCGCAAACGATTGCCGCGCTCGCGCTGGATCCAGGCTTGCACCAATTGGGTGCGAACTTCTTCGAGTGGACGCACGCTTTCGGGGATGATCCGGTCCACACCTGCCATCACGTCTGCGTCGCCCACGGTCTGGAAGTCGGTAGCTTCGCCCTCCGCCGTGGCGAAGGCGGTGGCCAGCACGTCGGCGAGATCGGCGGCGGCTTCAACCGGCTCGCCTTGCTGGTTGCGCCCCTGCGCTTCGATCGCCGGCAGAGTCACAGTCGTGAGGCCGGCTTGGCGCGCCGCTTCCGCGAGTGTGGAGCCAGCCGAACGCGCGTCCTCGAAGGCCGAGACCGCGGCCGCCATCAGTTCCTGGGCCTGGTCGGCGGCCATGGCGGCGCGAATTTCTTCGCGGTGTTCGGCGTAAACGGGCGCAGCGGCCGGTGTTGAGCTTTCAACGCGCACCACGATGAACGGCGAGAGCGAACTGCGCGCCACGACCGCCGGTCCGCGCACCTGGGCGCCAAACACTGCGTTCGCCGCCGCTTCGTCTGGCACCTGCGCGCGCGATTGATTTTCACCGCGCGTGATCTGCAAGCTCATGGCCTGCGCAACGGCCGCTGGCGCTTCACCACGATTGATCCGCTGCGCGGCTTCGTTCGCTTGCGCCTCGTTGGTGGCGGCGATGCGCACGTAGGTTCGGGTTTCGGGGCGGGTCATCGCTGGCGCGCGCGCATCGAAATCCTCGCGGATGCGCTCTTCGGGCACTTGCACGCGGGACGCAAAGTCGCTGGGCCGCGCGTAGACGAGTGTCAGCACCCGAAATTCCGGCAGGCGCAATTGCTGCTGGCTGTCCTCATAGAACGCCTGGATTTGGGCCTCGTTCGGCTGCGGAATTGCGCCTACCGCCGAAGCCGGCGCTTCGATCAGCGACACAACGCGGGTTTCGGCGTCGTACGCATAGGTCAGCGCGCCATAGCTTGCCGGCGCACGCACCCCGGCCATCAGCGATTGCACCACCATCGCCGTGGTGAGATCGCCGCGCACGTCGCGCTCGAATTCGGACTGGGTGTAGCGCATCTGGTTCAGGAAAGCGGTGTAGGCGGTCTGATCGAATGCGCCGGTCACCGCGTTGTGCACGGCGGGGATATCGGCGATCCGCGTGCGCACTTGATTGTCGCTGGCGCTCACACCGATCTTCTCGGCGTACACATACATCGCGACGCGATTGATCATCCGCTCGAGCAGGCTTCTGTGGATGCCCGCATCGATCGCGTCCTGTTGGCTCATATTGTTGCCGTTCTGGCGTTCCCCACGCAGCGTGAGTTCAAGTTCGCGCGTCAGCTGGGGCGGCGTGATGCTGCGCCCGCCAACCGTCGCGACCGCATTGTTGCCGCCGAAGTCCAAGCCGCTATTGGGAATAAGAAACAGAACCGTCGCCAAGCCCACGAGGCCGACGATGATGGTGGCGATCCAGCCCTTGGTGATATTCCGAAATTGCAGAAGCATGAGCGGTTCCGTATGCGTGAGGCGGCGGACCATAGAGAGGCCCCCCGGGCGGGGCAATTGCCGCACGCCGCCGCAGCGGCGCTATCAATGGGAGAGGGCATGGGCGCGCGTAAGCCGCTGATCGCGGGAAATTGGAAGATGTTCGGCCGCAACGCGGATTTGGCTGAGATTGGCGCTTTGGCCGAAACGACTGGCCCCGCCGCGGCCAAGATCGAGGTTCTTATCTGCCCGCCGGCCGTTCTTATCGCGCCCGCCGCCTGGCAGGCTCGCGGCAAGTCGATCCTCATTGGCGGCCAAGATTGCAGCCCGAGCGCGGCCGATGCGGCCCGAACCGGCGAAATCAGCGCGGCCATGCTCGCCGACGCGGGCGCCCGATATGTCATCGTCGGCCATTCCGAGCGTCGGCAGAACCACAAGGAAACCGACGATCTGGTCCGCCAGAAGGCCGAAGCGGCCATCGCCGCCGGGCTAACGCCTATCGTGTGCGTCGGTGAAACTCAGGCTGAACGGGCCGCGGGACAAGTCGCTGAAGTAGTTGGCCGCCAGGTCAAAGCCAGCGCGCCGGGGCAGGGCGGGGCGTTCGTCGTCGCTTATGAGCCCGTCTGGGCTATCGGGGGCAATTCCACACCGACTTTGGCGGAGATCGGCGAGGTTCATGCGCTGATCCGTGAAACCTTGGCTGGCCAGTTCGGCGCCCAGGCGAACGAGACGCGCATCCTCTACGGCGGATCGGTCGGACCCAAGAATGCGGGCGAGATATTCACCGTTCCAGGTGTGGACGGCGCCCTCGTGGGGCGTGCGAGCCTGAAGGCCTCTGACTTTTCAGCCATAATTCTGGGCCACCCGGCTGCGGTGTAGAGATGCGCTTCGCCGGGCTGGCGTTTAGGATGGGCCTCAGCTATTGAGCGCCCTTTCGCGCGCGCCCATATTGTGGCGCGAGCGTAGCGGCGCGTGGGAGACGGGCGAGAAGATGGGACTGGTCGTTCTCACTATCCATTTGGTCGTGTGCGTGTGTCTCATCGGCCTCGTGCTTTTGCAGCGCTCCGAGGGCGGAGCGCTCGGCATGGGCGGCGGCGGCGGTGGAGCGCTGATGAGCGGCCGCGGGGCCGCCGACGCGCTTGCCAAGATGACTTCCGTGGCGGGCGGCTTCTTCATCGTGACTTCGCTTGCGCTCACCATGCTTTCCGGCGCCGCGAGCACCGGCGGCCGTTCGGTTATGGATCTGCTGCCGACAACGCAAAGCGCACCCGCCACCACGGCGCCAGCGACAACCGAAACGCCAGCCGAACCTCAGAGCACCGCGCCCGACCCAACCGAGGGCCGCGTTGAAAGCCCGACCCAACTCGTTTCGCTGGGACCTAACGAAGCGGCTGCCTCAACGCCGCCGCCACCGGCTGCGGCGACCACGCGCGCTGGCCCGATCGAAAACCGCACCACACAACAAGCGGCGATCACCCCGCAGCGCCAACAACTTACGCCCGCCAGCACCGGCGCCAGCACGCAGCGTTCAACGCCGACGACGCCGCCGCAACGTTCCGCTCCGCAAACGACCCCGGCAAATACGCCGCCCGTCCAGCGGCAGACGCCGCCACCGGCGACGACCGCCGCAGATGGCGCGGTTGGCGGCATCGATCTTACAACCGATAGCCAGCTCGCTACCGAATCAAGCAACTCTGCTAACGACGCAGTCGCTGCAGTGCGGCGCGAACGCGCCGGCCCCGATCAATAAGCCCGTTAGCCGGGCTGGGGCAGAACGCGGCCTGGGCTGAGACGGAAGGATAATGGCGAGGTACGTCTTCATTACCGGTGGAGTGGTCTCTTCCTTGGGGAAGGGCATCGCCTCCGCCGCCCTCGGCGCGTTGCTGCAAGCACGCGGATACCGGGTCCGACTCCGCAAGCTGGATCCTTATCTGAACGTCGATCCGGGCACTATGAGCCCGTATCAGCACGGCGAAGTCTTCGTCACCGACGATGGCGCCGAGACCGATCTCGACCTCGGGCACTACGAGCGCTTCACCGGCGTGTCGGCCACCCAAGGCGACAACATCACCACCGGCCGTATCTACCAAGAGATCATCACTAAGGAGCGCCGCGGCGATTATCTCGGCGCGACCGTGCAGGTTATCCCGCACGTTACCAACGCCATCAAAGAGTTCGTGCTCTCCGATAATGGCGGCGCGGATTTCGTGCTCTGTGAGATCGGCGGCACCGTTGGCGACATTGAAGGCCTGCCGTTCTTCGAAGCCATTCGCCAACTCGGCCAAGAACTCGATCCAGGCCAAGCCGCCTTCGTGCATCTCACGCTGCTGCCGTACATCCCGTCAGCCGGCGAGATGAAGACCAAGCCGACGCAGCACAGCGTCAAGGAACTGCGTTCGATCGGCATCCAGCCGAACATCATCCTGTGCCGCTGCGATCGCCCAATCCCTGAGGACGAGAAGAAGAAGATCGCGCTTTTCTGCAACGTCCGTGAAAGCGCCGTCATCGAAGCGCGCGATCTGCAGACGATCTACGAGGCGCCAATGGCCTACCACTTGGCCGGCCTCGACACTGAATTGCTGAAGCACTTCGGCGTCACCGTCGCGCCCCAGCCCGACATGGGCAAGTGGGAGACGATCGTTCAGCGCCTGAAATCGCCCGATGGCGAAGTCACGATCGGCGTTGTCGGCAAATACACTGAACTCAAGGACGCCTATAAATCCTTGATCGAAGCGCTGCATCACGGCGGCGTTGCGAACAATGTGAAGGTCAATATCCGCTGGATCGAGTCCGAGAAGTTCGAAGAGAAGGGCGACGCCTGGCACGAAGACTTGCACGGCGTCCACGGCGTGCTCGTTCCAGGCGGATTCGGCGAGCGCGGTAGCGAAGGCAAGATCGCCGCGGTTACCTTCGCGCGCGAACACAAGGCGCCGTTTTTTGGCATCTGCTTCGGCATGCAAATGGCCTGCATCGAAGCGGCGCGAAACCAAGCTGGCCTCAAAGGCGCCAGTTCCACGGAGTTCGGCGCCGCCAAGCACCCGATCGTCGGCCTGATGACCGAGTGGCTCAAAGGCAACGAACTCGAAAAGCGCGCCCAAGAAGGCGATCTCGGCGGCACCATGCGCCTTGGCGCCTATAAAGCGACGCTCGATCCCGAGAGCAAAGTCGCGCAGATCTACGGCGACACCCAGATCAGCGAACGCCACCGCCACCGCTTCGAAGTGAACACCAAGTACCGCGACAAGCTCGAAGCCACCGGCCTCATCTTCTCGGGCATGAGCCCCGACGGGCTGCTTCCGGAAATCGTCGAACGCCGCGACCACCCGTGGTTCATCGGCGTTCAGTATCACCCCGAGTTGAAGAGCCGCCCGTTCGAGCCTCACCCGCTCTTCGCCAGCTTCATCGCCGCGGCGGTGGAGCAATCGCGCCTCGTTTGAGACGTTTTCCATCGACACGCCGCGTCGGCGCCACTAGGCGGGTTTCATGATCTCGCTTTCGATGCTCACCCAAGGCGCTAGCGACGCCGCGCAATCCGAGAACAGCGGCGGTGTTGTCGTTGCGCTCTTTGTCGTCGTCGCGGCTGTCGGTCTCTGGTTTGCGCTCCGCACTTTCGTTCGCGGCTTGCAGGCCAACAAGACGCAGACCGCGACGGGGGGCGATTTCTCTGGCTATGCGCTTGAAGCGCTCGTCAACGCCGCCAAACTCGATGGACGCGTCAATGAGGACGAGAAGCGCGCTATCGTCATCGCCATGCGCGAAATCGCCGGCGAAGCGTTTGAAGCGGTCAAGGTCGAGGAATGCTTCGCCCGCCCGGGGCTGAACAAGGCTGAACTCGTCTCCTTCCTGGCGGCGCGCTCCAGGGCCTTCACGCGCGATCAGAAGGTGGCGTTGCTGAAGGCCTTGATGGCGGTTTTTGTTTCCGACGGAAAGTTCGACGAAAGCGAACACAGCGCGCTGATGGACTACACCGCAGCCATCGGTTTCGACCGCGAAGGCGCGCCCCAGCTTCTGCGCAGCTTCACCCGCGGCAACATCACCTAAGCCGTTACGCGTTCCACGAAGGCTGTCACGTCCGCCTCGAATGGGGGAAGGGCGTTGAGTGCGCCCCCAACGAAGCGCCGCTGGCGCCGGCGAGGTGGCAAGGGGAGAGGTCGGCGGTGCGTTTTCCACGCATACGGCTTCGCGCGTCGCCTAGATGCATCCAATCCGCCTCGGCCCCGCATCCCCTAGCCAACAGACGGGCAAACTGCGCCCGGCGGCACGTAGGGGAAACAACATGAGACTGATTTTGGCGGCATCGGCTGGCCTGGTTCTGGCGACCGCGGGCGTAGCCCATGCTGAAGTCCGCAACCTTGCCGGCTTCACCAAGGTCGACGCCAACGCCGGTACGGACGTTCAGGTTACCGTCGGCGGCGCGTTCCGGGTTGAAGTCACCGGCCGCGACGCGGCCCGCATCATCACCCGCGTTCAGGGCGATACGCTCATTGTCGAGCCGGTCCGTGGGTTCTCCTGGCGCGGGCGCCAGGCCAACATCCGCGTGACGATGCCGCGCGTTGTCGGCCTGTCCGCGTCCAGCGGCGCCGATCTTATCGCCACCGGCGTCAATGGCGGCGCCATCGCTCTCGATTCATCGTCAGGCGCCGATCTTCAGGTCAGCGGCACATGCGCCAGCTTCACCGCCGACGCCTCCAGCGGCGCCGACATCGATGCGCGCCAGCTTCACTGCGAAAACGGCAGCGTCGATGTTTCGTCCGGCGCGGACGCGCGCGTATTCGCCAGCGGCCGTCTCGATGTTGGCGCCTCCAGCGGTGGCGGCGTCGTGGCTTACGGCAATCCGGGCATCGGCAACATCGATCTTTCGTCCGGCGGTTCGCTCCGCCGCGCCGATTAAGGAGCACAGCCTATGCGCAGCTTTCTTATCACCAGCGCCGCTTTCATCGCCCTTGTAGGCGCCGCCAACGCGGAAGTCCGTCACCTCTCCAACTTTACCGGCGTATCCGCAGCCGATCGCATCCGCGTCGAAGTCACGACCAGCGACGCCTATCGGGTGGAGGTGCTCGGCGCCGAGGCCGACAAGGTCACAACACGCGTTGACGACGACACGCTCGTCATTCGCCGCACGCACCGTCCGTTCTGGGGCGGCACGCCGCCGATTGACGCGACCGTGCGTGTCACCATGCCTGCCGTCGACAGCCTCGCATCCTCGCGCGGCGCCGAACTCAGGGCCACAAATGTCAGCGCCGCCCACATGTCGCTTGCCGCCGCCATGGGCGGCGAACTCAGTGTCACGGGTAGTTGCACCGATCTGGACGCCGCCGTGTCCATGGGCGGCTCGATCCGCGCCGAGGGCCTTGAATGCCGCGATGGCGACATCGCCGCCTCGATGGGCGGCGATGCGCGCGTCTTCGTCTCCAATCGCTACGACGCCGCCGCTTCAATGGGCGGCTCGATCAGCGTCTCGGGCGGTGGCCGCAGCGGCGATATCGCAACGTCGATGGGTGGCTCCGTCGACGGTCACTAGTGGAACATCGGCGGTGGGACCGCGTTGGTTCCCGCCATGCAACCTGCCGCCGAAACTGTCGCCGCGCCGCCGCGCGCCGCTCTGCGCGTCCGCAGAGCGCTTGTCCTGCTCAATGAAAAAGCCGGCAGCGTCGGCCCAAAGGCGGGCGCGCAACTGATCGAAGCGCTCAACGCCGGCGGCGTCGAGCAATTCACCATCGTCGACGCCACGCGCATGTCGCGCCGTCACTTCCAGCGCGCTTCGCAATTTGATGCAATCATCGTCCTCGGCGGCGACGGCACCGCGCGGCACGCCGCCGAACTGGCGCCCCGAAACGGCCCGCCGCTCATCCTGCTGCCAGGCGGCACACTCAACATCCTGCCGAAAGCGCTCTACGGCGATCTGGCGTGGCCCGAAGCGATCGAGGCTGTGCTTGAGCGCGGGGTGGAGCGACGCTTGCCCGTGGGTCGCGCGAATGGCGAAGCGTTTTACGTCGCGGGCCTCTTTGGCCCCACGACGTTGCTCGCGCTTGCCCGCGAGTCTGTCCGCGAAGGCAAGCCGTTGAAGGCGCTGCAGCGGCTACGGCACGCTCTCAACCGCTCGTTCTCGCGCTCGATCCGCGCCCGCACAGGGGCCAGCAAAATGCGCAAAGCCGAAGGCATAGGCGTGCTGCTGCCGAGTTTTTCCGGCGGCATTGAAGCAGACCGCTTGGAATGGGTGCGCCTCGACGCCAGGCACTTGCTTGACCTCGCGCGCGTCAGCCTACGCGCCATCACCGCCGATTGGCGCAACGATTCAACTGTCGAAATCAGCGGATGCGAAACCGGGGATATCGACGCTTCCGGCATCATCCCCGCCACGCTCGACGGCGAACCGCGCACGTTTCTTTCCGCTGTGCGCATCACGTTCGACAAGCGCGGCCCCAAGGTGCTGGCGCTGGACGCGGAGTAGGGCGCCTTGCAGATCGTTCATTTCACCGATTTGCATTTTGGCTGCGAAGACAAGAATGCGCTGGACGCAGCGGCGAAGTATGTTCGCAATCTCAAGCCCAACGCTGTCATCGTGACCGGTGACATTTCCAAAGATGGTCTCGAATCCGAACTCAACGCCGCGTGCGACTGGATCCGCAGTCTCGATGCGCCGGCAATGCTGACGCCCGGCAATCACGATGTGCCCTACTACGAAGCGTGGGGGCGGCTTTTCTACCCGTGGGATCGCATCCGCGCCGCCCAGCAGGGCATTCAATGCGAAGCCTGGCACACGGACCAATGGAGTATCGTGCCGGTCAACACCGCCCGCGCCTGGCAGTTGCGCCTGAACTGGGCCCAGGGCGAAATCTCACGCGGCCAAACCGCCATTGCCGCCGCCGAGCTTCAATGCGCCAAACCTGGCGCGCTCCGGATCGTCATCACCCATCATCCGCTCGATTGGCCCAACGACGCGCCGATCAAGGGCGTCACCCGCGGCGGTCTGCGCGGTTTGCGCAAGCTTGCCGACGCCGGCGCGGAGCTGTTCCTCGCCGGTCATCTCCATTTTGCTTCGGCCCGCCTTTTCGAAACCCGTGCGCTCTCGATCGTCAGTGGCACGCTCTCGCGCCGCGTGCGTCACGAACCGTGCGCCTTCACTGTGATCCGCCGCCTGGAAGCGAAGGTCATCGAAACCGAAGTTGTGCACATCAAGCAAGGCGTCTGCGAGACCGCCAGTGTTCGTCAGTTCCGCCTCGACGCACCGCGCGATGCTGGCGCGCCCGCGCAAATACGCGCGCGGTACGAAAAGGCCTGTGATACCGGTCACGTGCATCCATCCCGCCAGCCACAACATCTCTCCTCCGAGGAGAGCCATGAGCGACCGGACCCAGCGCCCTAAACCCGACCCTGCCGTCATGGGAGTGCTGGCGGCGCTCGCCTTCGGGGTGGCGATCCTGTGTCTGGTCACTTTTGTGGTTTTTGGCGCCTGATACGGCCCCCGAGCAAGGCTCCCAGGCTTGCCCCAAACCCGGCTTTGGCCTATCAGCCCCGCTTTCCCGCGCGGGCCCGCGCTGGGAACCCAGGAGTTTTCCGGCCATGGCCGTTCCGAAGCGAAAAACCACCCCGTCCCGCCGTGGCATGCGCCGCGCCCACGACAAGCTGGCCAAGAACACCTACGTCGCGGACGCTGAATCGGGCGAACTGCGCCGTCCGCACCACATCGACCTCAAGACTGGCCGCTATCGTGGCAAGCAAGTCCTGAAGCCGAAGGAAGACTGAGCTTGCGCGCTTTAGCGCTCGCTCTCATCCTCGCACTCGGCGCCTGCCAGTGGGACCCGCCGTCCCAAGGCGCGCGTGACAATTCTGTTCCGCCGCTGACGCCCGAAGGGTACGGCGACATGACCATCGGCATGCCGATCGCAGACGCGCGCCGCGTCTCCGGTCAATCGATGAACGCGCCGGGGATCGACGACACGCCCGGCGCTTGCAACGAGCAAGAATACGTCTTGCCCGATGGCGATAAGCTTTACGTGATGTTCGAAGGCGATGTGATCACCCGCATCACCGCCGCGAGCGAAGCCCCGCACACACGCACCGCGCAGAATGTCGGCGTTGGCTCAACGGACGCCGAAGTCCGCACCGCCTATCAGGACGTCATCGAAGAAGACGCGCACTACAATCCGCCTCCAGCCCACAACCTCCTCATCTGGACAGTGCCGGATCAAAGCGGCTTGCTGTTTGAGGTGAACGAGCAGGGCATCGTCACCGCCGTGCACGCTGGCGGCCCGTCGATTCGGTACATGGAAGGCTGCGCTTAGGCTCTGAAATCGTGTCCGGACACGATTTCTGCTCGTCCCAACACAGTTTCCTTCGCCGCCCAAACCGGTTTCACTCATCGCTGAAGACAGCCCGAGTCTGAGGCAGGGATGACGCGCGAACCGAAGAAGACGGAAATGCTGGAGATACGTGTCTCCAGCGAAACGAAATCAGCTCTGCAGGCAAAGGCGAGGGACGATGGCAAGTCCGTCAGCGAGGTGCTTCGCCACCTGATTGCGCAATATCTCGGCCTGCAGCCTCTGGCCCATCAACGCCGGAGAAACATCATGCGTTTGTCTTCACTTACCGCGGGCGCCGCGGCGCTCGTCCTCGCCGTGATCGCGCTTACGCCATCCGCCAATGCCGGCGGCATGTTGCTGGGGCTTTCGGCGCTCATCGAGCTGCGGACGCCGCAGAGTTCCAGCCGCCAGATCATCGAGACCACGGTCCAACTCGATTTCGGAAAAGAGATCCTCCTGTGTGTACCCGCGGAGGGTGAGGCCAGGGCGCCAATCCGCGCCGCAAGCGCCAACAGCTGCGGTTTTGACGACGCCTCAGGCTACGCAATTCTGTTGAGCGCCAATGCAGCGCCGGATGACAGCGTGTTGATCCGCGCACACGTCTTAAGCGAAGGCGAGACGACGATGCCGGAAACGGCGTCAGCTTTTATCGTAAAGCTTGATTCTTGGGCCGCCATGCAGACGCAAACCGATCAGGGCGCCCAATCCATGCGCCTCACATTCTTCCCGCGCCGTCTCTAGCGCGACACCCGTTCCCTTGTGTTTTCCGGACGCCCGGCTGAAAAGGCCGGGCGTTTTCCGTTCCCACGAGAGAGACAATCCCATGACCGGCATCGCCGACATCACCGGCCGCGAAATCCTCGACAGCCGCGGCAACCCGACTGTTGAAGTTGATGTCTGGCTGGAAGACGGCGCCATGGGCCGCGCCGCTGTCCCGTCAGGCGCCTCCACGGGCGCACATGAAGCGGTCGAAAAGCGCGATGGCGAACCGGATCGCTACCTCGGCAAGGGCGTGCGCGACGCGGTTGAGGCGGTCGGCGGCGAAATCGCCAACGCCCTGCTCGGCATGGACGCGGAGGATCAGCGCCGCATCGACAATGTGATGATCGAACTCGACGGCACTGAGAACAAAGCGCGTCTCGGCGCCAACGCCATTCTCGGGGTTTCGCTGGCGGTCGCCAAAGCCGCCGCCGTCAGCGCGGCGCAGCCGCTTTATCGTTACATAGGCGGCATCCAAGCCCGCGTGCTGCCGACGCCAATGATGAATATCGTCAATGGCGGCGCCCACGCGGACAACCCGATCGACATCCAGGAATTTATGATCATGCCGGTCGGCGCCGATACAATCGCCGACGCGGTTCGCATGGGTTCGGAAGTCTTCCACACGCTGAAGAAAGAACTGAAGGCCGCCGGTCACTCGACCAACGTCGGCGACGAAGGCGGGTTCGCCCCGAACCTCGCTAGCGCCGACGAAGCCATCGGCTTCATCCTGAAGTCGATCGAAAAGGCGGGCTACACGCCAGGCGAAGACATCGCCCTCGCTCTCGATTGCGCCGCCACCGAGTATTTCAAGAATGGCAAGTACGAACTGGCGGGCGAAGGCAAGTCGCTCTCGCCGCAGGCCAACGCGCAATATCTCGCCGACCTCGTGAACCGTTATCCGATCGTCTCTATCGAGGACGGCATGTCGGAAGACGATTTCGAAGGCTGGCATGCGCTCACCGAACTCATCGGCGACAAGTGCCAGCTTGTCGGCGACGATCTCTTCGTCACCAACATGAAGCGCCTTGAGATCGGCTTCGAGCGCGGCCTCGGCAACGCGATCCTGATCAAGGTCAACCAGATCGGCACGCTCACCGAGACGCTCGACGTCGTCGATATGGCCCAACGCGCCGGCTACAGCGCCGTCATGAGCCACCGCTCAGGCGAAACCGAAGACAGCACCATCGCCGATCTCGCCGTCGCCACCAATTGCGGACAGATCAAAACCGGATCGCTCGCGCGTTCGGACCGTACGGCCAAGTACAACCAGCTCATCCGTATCGCCGAAATGCTGGACGATAGCGCCGAGTACGCGCGCGCGACGACGATCGTGGGCCGCTAGCACGCGCGCTTGCGTAATCGTTGAAGCGGAGTTCTATCAGGCGGGAAATCGACAGATGACCTCCAATACAGCCGGCCTGGAGTGGCCACGTCCCTGAGCGCGGCAATCAGACGATTTCGAAAAGTTCCCTTCCGCTTGCCATAGTCATGCCGTCTCAAGCGGCCTAGTTTGCGGCAAGCGGAGGCGGAGTGACGGCAACAGCGCTGGACAGGACCGAAACGCCGGTATGGCTGCGCGTAGGCGAGATCGCGCTCGCCGCGCTCGTCTATTTCGCGCTTGCGCGCGCGAGCCTCTATTTTGCGTCGCTTAACGCCAGCGTCACGCCGATATGGCCGCCGACGGGCTTGGCCATCGCGCTCTTACTTCTACGCGGCAACGTGCTGTTGCCGGCGATCGCCATCGGCGCCTTCGCGGCGAACTATGCGGTCACGCCGCAAATCGCCACCGCCGGAATTATCGCGATCGGCAACACGCTCGAAGCCTTCATCGTCACATTCCTCGTCCAGCGCTGGGCGAAAGGCGAACATGTCTTTCAGTCGCCTATTGGCGTCGGCAAATTCGCGGTCATCGTCACCGCGGCCGCCGCGCCGATCAGCGCCACCGTCGGCGTCACCGCG
>JADLHI010000393.1 GCA_020848895.1 Hyphomonadaceae bacterium | reverse complement strand
GTGTCGACGATGCGGATGCCGCCTTGCACCGGATCGACGGCGCGGATCACCGCTTCAAGATCGCTGCGTTCGCTGCGCCAGCGGCGCACGACGGCGGATGAATCGTCGAGGTTCGCTTCCCAAATGCCGAGATACACCGCCTCGCCCGGGCGCACCTCGAACGTCGGCCGCTCGGGGCCGTGGATGACGCCATTGGCGCTGTAATTGACGCGTCCGTCGCGGACCAAGGCGAAGACGCTGTCGAGCGCATACGTGCCGGGTTCGACTTCGGAGAGGATGAACTCGCCAGGGATGCCGGGAATTTGCACGCCGTCGCCGGATTCAGAGCGCGCTTCGAAGATGCGCCGGGGGCCGTAGCGCATGAACTGGCCGTTGGCGTCGAGCCTGCGCCACAGGACCGTATAGCTCGGTGACGTGTTTTCCGACGCTTCCGCGACGCCCATGATGACGTACGCCGTCGGCGCTTCGCCGACGCGGAAGCGCTTGTCGTCGGGTGAAGCGCACTGCGCCGCCACCAGACACGCCAGGATCGCAAACATAACGCGCATACGCGCCCCGCCTTGCCGTTGTCGCCGCACCATGCCAGCACCGGCGCATGGAGGGAATGCCATGAACGGCGACGAAGCGCCCCAAACAGCTTTCAGCGGGGGCGTCACGCTCACGGAGGGTCCGTTCGCGGGCTGGACGACGTGGAGCGGCGGCAGCGATCCTTACGAAACGCACATCGGCCCGTTCTATTTCCGCCAGGAAGACGGCCTGGCGCGCTGCGTGTTCGAACCGCAGAGGCGCCACTTGAATGGCGGCGGCGCGATCCATGGCGGCTGCCTGATGAGCTTCGCCGACTTTTCGCTTTTCGCCATTGCCCACAACGCGTTGCGTGACACGCACGCGGTGACGATGACGTTCAACTCCGAGTTCATCGGCGCTGGCGCCCTGGATGGATGGGTCGAAGCGCGCGGCGAAATCATACGCGATACGCGCTCGGTCGTGTTCGTGCGCGGAATTGTGACACAGGCAGAGCGGCCATTGCTTTCATTTTCCGGCACGCTCAAAAAGATCGCGCGACGAGAATAGTCGCGCGGCTTTGGGGGCATTGTCATGCGTTCGCCTGGACCGGCGTTCGATCTGCGCGCGGCGCTGACCGACGAATTGCGCGGCGCGATCGAGGAATTGGACGTCATTCAAGGCGATCCGAAAGCCGTGCATCGGTGCCGTGTGCGCGTGAAGCGCGCGCGGGCGCTGGCGCGGATCGGGCGCGCATGCGCGCCAGGGCTTTCCACTGTGTTCATCGATTCAGCCCGCGCCCTGATGCGCAACCTGGCGCTGGCGCGCGATCCGGCGGCGCTTTGCGAAGCCGCGCACGATGTCGCGCGCAAAAGCAACAAGCGCGCGGCGCGTGCGTTCGAATTGGTGGCCCACGCCATAGACGAGACCGCGGCCTCACGGCCGGGGCTGAATCTCGAAGCCGCCCGTGCCGGACTGAAGGACTTGCTGGCGCTGGCGCAGGTGTGGCCGGAGGCTTCGCAGCGGCAAATCCGGCGCGGCGCCAAGCGGCTCGACCGGCGCGCGCGCCGTGCCCGCCGTCGCGGCCTTGGGTCCGCGGATCCGGTGGTGCGCCATGAGTGGCGCTCGCGCGAAAAGGACCGCGCGTTCGCGGCCGACATTCTGGGACCGGATGTATGGCCCGGACGCCGGCGGCGTAAGACCGGCGACAAGATCGGCGTGGCCCTCGGCGGCGAGCGCGACGCGCTTCTGCTCATGGAACGATTGGTGGCGGAGCCGGAAATGGCCGGCGACGAGCGCGATCTCGTGCGCACACTGAAGCGGCTGAACCGGCGCCGCGCCAAGCTAGCGCGGCGCGCCGACGCCTTGTCTGAAAAAATGCGGCGCGCCCGCTGACCGGATCGCCATCGAAGCCTAAGCTCGACGAATGGATCCGCGCGCAGAGCAAGCGGGCCTGAACGCCGCCTCTGCTTTTCCCTAACGCCAGTGCGACGCTATGAGCGGCGCGATCACTTGACCTGCAGCCCATCGACCGACAACAAAATCTCCGCAAACGGAGATATTTCAGATGAGCGACGACATCCGCTTCGATGGCCAGGTTGTGATCGTAACGGGCGCCGGCGGCGGTCTCGGGCGCAGCCACGCGCTGGAATTTGCGAAACGCGGCGCGAAGGTCGTCGTCAACGATCTCGGTGGCGCGATGGATGGCTCGGGCGGCTCATCGGCGGCCGCCGATGCGGTCGTTGCGGAGATCGTGGCGGCTGGCGGCGAAGCAATCTCGGATGGCGCCTCGGTCACGAACGATGCGGGCGTTGCGGCGATGATCGAGCGCACGATGGCCAAGTGGGGCCGCATCGACGTGCTGATCGCAAACGCGGGCATTCTGCGCGACAAGAGCTTCTCGAAGATGGAGATCGCGGACTTCGCGGCGGTTGTCGATGTGCACCTGATGGGCACCGTGAAGCCGCTGAAGGCTGTCTGGGAGATCATGAAGGCGCAGAACTACGGACGCATCGTCGTGACGACCTCTTCGAGCGGCCTCTACGGCAATTTCGGCCAAGCCAATTATGGCGCGGCGAAGCTGGCCCTCGTCGGGCTGATGAACACGATCAAGCTCGAAGGCGCCAAGAACGATATCCGCATCAATGCTGTCTCGCCGGTTGCGGCAACGCGGATGACCGAAAATCTGATGCCGCCCGCCATGCTCGAAAAGCTCGGGCCGGAACAGGTCACCCCGGGCGTGGTTTACCTCGCATCCAGGGACGGGCCGAACGGCGCGATCCTGACGGCTGGCGCGGGCGTTTTTTCGTTGGCCCAAATTACCGAGACCGAGGGCGCCTATC
>JADLHI010000392.1 GCA_020848895.1 Hyphomonadaceae bacterium | reverse complement strand
GGGGGAAAGTCGATGTATCGTCGGAGCTATGGACGTGAATTTCAGTAGCGCGAAAGCGTGGCGAACACTGATTTTGGTCTTGAAAGTTGAACTCGGCACGATCCTGATCGTGACGCCCATTGGCGTTTTCATAAACCTACGTAGGGGCGACGCAGCGCTACCCGATTCATACTGGATTGCCGCGGCGATCATTCTAGCGATCACGCTACTACCTTGGATTCTGTGGTGGTTGGTCCTTTGTTTGTCGGAGCGCACGCTGGACCGCTGACGCGACTGATCGAGACGTCCACATCCTCAACGAACTTGGCGTTCGCTTGGATGTGGTCGAAGCACTTCTCGGCCTTCTTGCCCATCAATATGGACCGCCGGCGCCCCCGCCGGCATGACTGGTGCTGCAAGGCGCGTCGCATGGAGCGTGGCAGAACCGATGCTGCCGGCGAGGGCGCCGGCGGTCCATATGTGGTCCATATTAAACGTCCACATCCTCAACGAACTTGGCGTTTGCCTGGATGTAGTCGAAGCGCTTTTCGGCTTTTTTGCCCATCAGCGTTTCGATCAGGACTTCGAAATCTGGCGCGCCGCTTTCGTCCAGCACCACGCGGGCGAGCGTGCGGGTGGCCGGGTTCATCGTCGTGTCCTTCAAGTCGGCTGGCATCATTTCGCCTAAGCCTTTGAAGCGTGAGATGTCGGTCTTGCGGCCTTTGAACTCACCGTTCAGCAGCGCTTCTTTGTGTGCGTCGTCGCGGGCGTAGATGCTCTCCTTGCCGGCGGTGATGCGATAGAGAGGCGGCATCGCCAGGAAGAGGCGGCCGGCGCGGATGAGCGCCGGCATCTGCTTGTGGAAGTAAGTGATGAGCAGCGAGGCGATGTGGGCGCCGTCAACGTCGGCGTCGGTCATAATGATCACGCGCTCATAGCGCAGATCGTCGAGCTTGAACTTCGCACCCATTTGCACGCCGAGCGCGAGCGCGAGATCGGCGAGTTCCTGATTGCCGCTCATCTTCTCGGCGCCGGCGCTGGCGACGTTCAGGATTTTGCCGCGCAGCGGCAGAATGGCCTGCGTCTCGCGGTTGCGCGCTTGCTTGGCGGAGCCGCCGGCCGAGTCACCCTCGACCAGGAATATCTCGGTGTCTTTCTCACCCGCGCGCGAGCAATCTGCGAGCTTGCCGGGAAGGCGCAGTTTGCGCGTCGCGCTTTGGCGAGAGACTTCTTTCTCCTTGCGCCGGCGCATGCGGTCTTCGGCTTGCTGAATGCACCATTCGAGCAAGCGGTTGGCTTCTTGCGTGTTGGCGGCGAGCCAGTGATCGAACGGATCGCGCACCGCGTTCTCAACGATCTTTGCGGCTTCCGTGGAAACCAGTCGGCCCTTGGTTTGGCCTTCGAATTGCGGATCGCGGATGAAGACTGAGACAAGGCCGGCGCCGGTGTTCATCACATCTTCTTGCGTGATGGCGGTCGCCTTCTTGTTGTTGCGCAGTTCAGCGTAAGCACGCAGGCCCTTGGCGATCGCGGCGCGGAAACCAGCTTCGTGAAAGCCGCCGTCTGGCGTGTAGACAGTGTTGCAATATGAGCGAAGGAAGCCGTCGGCTTCGCCGAAGCCATCGCTCACCCAAGTGATCGCCCACTCGACGCGGCCGTGGGGGCTATCCTTATCAGTCTTGCCCGAGAAGGGTTCGTTGACGACGGCGCGCTTGGACTTGGTGAGTTCGCTCAGGAAGTCGGCAAGGCCGTTCGGGAAGTGCAGGATCGCTTCGGGCGGCGTGTCGTCCTTGATTAGCTCAGGCGCGCACTTCCAACGAATTTGTGTGCCGCGCTGCAGGTACGCTTTCGAGCGCGCCATCTGGAAAAGGCGTGCTGGCTTGAACGCGGCGCCCTTGCCGAAGATTTCCGGGTCCGGATGAAAACGCACGGTGGTGCCGCGGCGATTGTGCGCCGGTCCGACTTCAACGAGCTTCGATGTCGGCGTGCCGCGCGAGAACGTCTGACGATAAAGTTTGCGATCGCGCGCGACTTCGACTTCGACCTTGTCGGAGAGTGCGTTGACGACCGAAACGCCAACACCGTGCAAGCCGCCCGACGTGTGATAGACCTTGCCCGAGAACTTTCCGCCCGCGTGCAGCACCGTCATGATGATTTCGAGCGCGGACTTTTTCGGGAACTTCGGGTGCGGATCGACAGGCATGCCGCGCCCGTTATCGGTCACGCGCAGTGTGCCATCGGCTTCAAGTTCCACCTCAATGCGATCGGCAAAGCCCGCGACCGCTTCGTCCATCGAGTTATCGAGCACTTCGGCGAAGAGGTGGTGCAGCGCGCGCTCATCGACGCCGCCGATATACATACCTGGCCGTTTCCGAACCGGTTCGAGTCCTTCGAGGACTTCGATATCCTTGGCGGTGTAGGCATCTTTCGCGGCCGCTGGCGGCGGATCGCTCTCGCCGAACAGATTGCCGTCCCAGAGATTATCGTCGCCGTCTTTGGGCATCGAAGACTTCTTCTGCGCTTGCGCCATGGACGTTCCTTAAGGCGCTTCGCGCGCCTCCATCAATGCTTTGGCCTGCTGAGGAACCGAACAGGCTTCGGTATCCGGGGAGTAAATGACCCTCTGTAGGGGAATTCAGTGTCTCAAAGGACACGGGCGCCGTGACAGGACAGGTCGATCGCAGCTGACGACGAAACCTCGTCACATCTGAACGGTTTGCTCGCCATCACGGCATGCGGGGGCCGCTCAGGACGAGGAGCAGCAAGCATGAACAAGTTCACAATGATGGCCGCAGTGGCGGCCGCCGCACTGATGGCCGTTCCGGCTGTTGCGCATGCGGAATGGTATGCGGGCGCGGCGTACACGCAGTACGATCTGGATGGGCCGGAAGTTGGCGGTGTCACCGGCCGGCTCGGCTATCGCATGAACCCGAACTTCGCTGTCGAAGGCGAAGGGACGTTCGGCGTCGATGACGATGAAGGTGTGGAACTCAACCACGCGCTCGGCGCCTATGCCGTCGGCATCGTGCCGTTCGGGGCCTCGGGTTTCGAGGCGCATGGCCGCTTGGGCTATCAGACGATCGAAGTGGATACCCCGCTTGGCGACGCTGACGACGATGGACTCGCCTACGGCGTCGGCCTCGGCTGGAACGCCACCAGCAATATCGGCATCCGCGCCGATTACACCCGCATGGATGGCGACGAGGACACTGACGCGATCTCGCTGGGTGCGTCATTCAACTTCTAGGCTTCAGCACAATGTGAAGCCGGGCGGGCCAGAGCTTATGCTCCGGCCCGCTTGCTTTGCGTTGGGGGAGGCTCATAGGTTGCGCCCCGAGGGACCCCAATCGGAGCAGGCGTGATGAAGTATGTTTTGGCGGCGGCGATGTTCGCGGCATTCACAATGAGCGCGCAGGCTCAAGACACAACGACAGCGCCGCCGGCCGCTCCAGTGCCGGCGTCCGGCTGCCCGGCGCTGACGCCGGGTCCGACGGCGCCCGATCCGGCGCACGCCACCGCCGACCAAATGAACGCGGCCGTGGCTTCCTATACGGCCTGGCAAGCGGCGACGCAGACCGCCGTCGATTGCCGCAACGCCGAGCGTCGTTCGCTCAATGCGCAATTGCAGGCGCGCACGGCTGAACTGCAAGCCGCGCAGACTGCGAACCAAGCCGCGGCGGCAGCGTTCCAAGCGCAACTCGACGCCTTCCATGCGCGGCGCGGTCGTCACTAGCCGCAAATCGACAAGAAGAAGATATG
>JADLHI010000391.1 GCA_020848895.1 Hyphomonadaceae bacterium | reverse complement strand
TCGCGCAACGCCTCTCGCTGCAGACGCGTGACCTTCTTGTGCTCTTTCTGCAGGAAATTCGAGGTGTAGCGGCGCGCATCCGCCGCCGTCTTAATCGGCAACATCTCTTCGAACGTCTTCGAGCGGCGCTCGATGAGTTCATCCACACGCGCGCGCCAGGCCGTCGCCACGAACGGGCGCACGAATTCCGGTGTCAGGCGCGAGGTCATGATCGCGTGCATCTCGCGAAAGACGCCGTCCATGTCGGAAAAGAGCCGAAAGACCGTGCGGCGGCCTACGCCGGCGCGCTCGGCCACGAGATCGGCGCTCGGATCGGGCTCGCCTTCGCGCAGCAATTCGAGCATGGCGTGCGCGATTTTGCGCCGGCTTGCATCGGAGCGTTGACGCCGGCCATCGGCCTCAACCGGCTCGGCGATTTTCTCGGCGCGTGTGCTCACGCTGTATCCTTGATGAAAGCGTCGATCAGGTCGGCAAGTTCCTCGGGCTTGTCTTCCTGCAAGAAGTGACCGCCGCCGAGGATCGTCGTGTGCTTTTGGCCTTTGCAGCCAGGGATGCGCTCCTGCAGACGCGCGTCGGCGCCGCGCGTGATTGGATCTTGATCGCTGAATGCGGTGAGAAAGGGCTTTTCGAAGCGATCCAGCACTTTCCATGCGTCCTTGTTCTCTTGCACCGACGGCATGTCGGGCGCGACCGGCACCAGCGCGGGAAATTGGCGCGCGCCGGCTTTGTAGCTCTCATCTGGGTAGGGCGCTTCGTATGCATCCATTTCAGCCTGGCTCAGTTCGCGCACCGTGCCGCCGTTCAGAATATTGCCCGTCGGAAAAACGGGTACGGTCTGGCTGAAGTTCCGCCACGCTTCGAAGGCTGGGTTCGCGCCCGTGCCGGCGGGCAGGAAGGTGTTGCCGGCGACGACGCGCGCGAAGCGCTCCGGGAATGCAGCAACAAGCCGCAAGCCAATAAGCCCGCCCCAATCCTGGCAGAACAGGGTAATGTCCTTGAGATCGTTGGCGACCAGCCAGTCGCTCATCCACTTCACGTGCCTTTCGTATGTGTAGTCCTCGCGTTCCGTGGGTTTGTCGGAGCGGCCGAAGCCGACGAGATCGGGCGCAATCACGCGATGGCCCGCCGCCACCAGCCGCGCGATCATCTTGCGATAGAGGAAAGACCAGCTCGGCTCGCCGTGCATCAACAACACCGGTGCTTTGCCGCGCGGACCTTCATCGATTGCTGCAATGCGAAGCGTCGCGCCAGAAGCGTCGCGGACGTCCGTATAGCGCGCCGCATAAGGAAAATCGGGCAGGTTGGCGAAGCGTTCTTCGGGCGTACGCAGGACTTTCATGGGCGGCCTCCCCTTCGCCGTTCGCATTGACAGGATACGGCTTCGGCATATATTGGCACTTATAGTGCCCATTGTTGGACTGTGACGTCAAGCGCCAATTGCGCCGCCCCGGGGAGTGAGCAATGAAAGCAAGAGCTTGGCTCGGCGCCCTTGCGGCGTTGCTGATTGCCGCCGGCGCCGGCGCGTACTTTTTCCGTGGTGAGATCGCGACGCGCATCTTTGAACGCTCGGTGCGGCAGGCCGTGGGCGAAAATCTGCGCGCGGAGCTGCCGGACGGCCTTCACGCCATCTTTTGCGGAACAGGCTCGCCCCTGCCGGATCGCACCCGCGCCGGCCCTTGCCTTGCGGTTCTCGCCGGCCAACATCTTTTCGTCTTCGATGCGGGCGACGGCTCATCGGAGACGCTGCAGCTGATGGGCGTGCAGCAAAATGAGATCGAAGCGCTCTTCCTCACCCATCTGCACTCAGATCACATCGACGGACTGGACACGGTCGCGCTTCAGCATTGGGCTTCGGGCGCCTCGCGCGAACAGCTCAATGTCATCGGCCCCACCGGAACGGCGCGCGTCGTCGCGGGGCTTAACGAGGCTTACGCGATCGATCAGGGCTATCGCCTCGCTCATCACGGCCCAGACGTGATGCCGCCATCCGGCGCGGGCATGCACGCAGCGGAGTTCGCGCTCCCGTTGGCGGACGGTGAAGAACTTGAACTCTGGAACAAGGACGGCGTGCGCATTGTCACCTTCCGCGTCATGCACACGCCAACCGAGGCCGTTGGCTATCGTATCGAGTACGCCGACCGCAGCATCACCATCAGCGGCGACACCTCGCGCTCCGCGTCGCTGACCCAGGCCGCCCAAGGCACTGACCTGCTCGTGCACGAAGCGATCTCGCCGCGGCTCGATGCGATCATGCACGACGCCTCGCAAGCGGCCGGCCGCGACAATGTCAGCGCCATCTTCAACGATATCTTGGATTATCACACCTCGCCCGAGGACGCTGGCCACGTGGCCCAGCAAGCCGGCGCAGGCGCGCTGGCGTTGACGCACCTGCTGCCGCAAACGCCTATCCCCGGCCTCACCGATACGTTCGTGCAAGCCGCGAAGAGCGCCTATGACGGCCCCGTCTTCGTGGCGCGCGACGGCGATGTAATTTCACTGCCGCGCACCGGCGGCATTCTTCGTTCACACCATTTGCGCTTCTAAGGAAGGACGTAGACCATGAAACGTCTTGCAATTATCGGCGGCGTGCTCGCACTGATCGCTGTCGGCGGCTTTCTGCTTTATCAGCGCTATTGGTATTACCTGCCTGGCATCGTCGGCAATTTGCGCGACCCGGTCGCCGCCTATCATGATGTGACCTGGGCGCAAGGTCCGGCCGAGGCGCCGGCGGGCGAGCGGCCGCCGAACGTCATCGTCATCGTCGCCGACGATCTCGGTTTCAACGACATCACCTTCAACGGCGGCGGTTTGGCCGGCGGCCAGGTGCGCACGCCGAACATCGACGCGATCGCACAGCAAGGTGTGAGCATCGATCAGGGCTACGCAGCCAATGCCACCTGCTCGCCGTCCCGCGCCGCCATTATGAGCGGCCGCTACCCGTCGCGCTTCGGCTTCGAGTTCACCGCAACCCCGCAAGCCTTCTCGCGCTATCTCTCGCACGGCGGCCGCGACGCGCTGCATCAGCCGATCTTCCATGAAGAGCGCGTCGCGCAAATGCCGGCCGAGCAAGACATGGGCATGCCGGCGAGCGAGACGACGATCGCCGAAGTGATGCAAGGCCAAGGTTACCACACGATCCATATCGGCAAGTGGCACTTAGGCGAAGCGCCGAGCATGCGTCCCGAGGCGCAAGGCTTCGACGAGAGCCTCGGCTTCATGGCGGGCGCGGCGATGTTCTTGCCGCCGAACGATCCTGACACCGTGAACGCGCAACTGCCGTTCGATCCGATCGACCGCTTCATCTGGGCCAATCTTCCCTATGCAATCCAATGGAACGGCGGGCAGCGTTTCCGGCCGCGCGGCTATCTTACCGATTACTTCGCCGACGAAGCCTCACGCGCTATCGAAGCCAACCGCAATCGGCCGTTCTTCATGTACCTCGCGTTCAACGCGCCGCACACGCCGTTGCAGGCGACACGCGCGGATTATGAAGCGCTCTCAAGCATCCCCGATCATACCGAGCGCGTCTATGCCGCGATGATCGTGTCGCTCGACCGCGCCATCGGCCGCGTCATGCAGACGCTGCGCGATCAGGGCCTTGATGAAAACACCATCGTCATCTTCACCAGCGACAATGGCGGCGCCTGGTATGTCGGCCTGCCCGATCTCAACCGCCCCTATCGCGGCTGGAAGGCGACCTTCTTCGAAGGCGGCATTCGCACGCCGTTCTTCGCGCGCTGGCCGGGGCACATTGCGGCGGGATCGCACATTCGCGGCCCGGCCACGCACATGGACATCTTCACGACCGCCGCCGCCGCCGCCGGCGCGCCGACGCAGCCGCAAAGCGATGGCGTCAATCTGCTGCCCTACCTTACCGGTCAGCAAAATGGCGTGCTGCAACGGCGCCTGTTCTGGCGCTCCGGCCCCTATCGGGTCGTGCGTGACGGCGATTGGAAGCTGCAAGTGTCTGAAACGCCGGATCGGGTCTGGCTTTTCGATCTCGCCAACGATCCGACCGAGCAACACGATCTCTCGGCCCAGCAACCGGAACGCATCGCCGCCATGCGCGCCATGATCGAAGCACAGAACGCCAATCTGCCGCCGCCGCTGTGGCCAGCCTTGCTGGAAGGCCCTGTGCGGATCGACGTGCCGCTCAACACGCCTTGGACCGAGGATCAAGAATACGTCTACTGGTCCAACTGAGGTGACGGTCGCTCTTGCCATCCTCGCCGTTATCGCCGCGCTGATCGGCCTGCTCTGGCTGATCGGCGCGCGCGAACCGGTGTACGCCATCAGCGCCGGCGAAGCTCCACACTGGTTCATCGCGGTCCGCGGCGAACCCGGCGCGCTGGCGCCAGGCGTGACCGAACGGTGGCGCAGCAGCACCGATTTCACCATGATCGGCGGCGCGCCTGACGAGGCCTACTGGCAGCATTTCATCATCGCTGTCGGCGGCGATGAGGCAAAAGCGCCGCTCGCGCTCGATGGCGCCGAAGACGCGTACGTCGCACGCATCAAGTTGCAACGTCCGCCAGTGCTGATCTTCGGCGTCCTCAGAACACTGATCGCGCTCGGCATCCTCACCAAGCCGCACGGGCCGATCGTGCAAGATGCGCAGGCGCTCAGCTTCCGCGCCGACGTGATGCCCAGCGCCGCCTCGATCGCGCGCTTGCTCGCGCAGCCGCCGCGCTACGCGCCGGCCATGGTGAACTTCCTTGGCTACTATAAAACGGCGCAATACCGGAACGCCCAGCACGCCGTCAGCGGCCGCGCCGCCTACATGCGCTACGGCGTCGTCGCGATGCGCACCGTCTATCGCACCGGCGGCCATCTCCTCTTCACTGCCCGCGTTCTGTCTGTACTCCGCGAACCCAAAGCCGGCCCGACAGTCGGCCATTGGGATGACCTCGCCGCGATGCGCTATCCCAACCCGCCTGCCATCCTCTCGATGGAACACGCGCCCGACTATCACGCCGCTCTCGACGACCGCGACGCCGGCCTCGAACGCACTCTGGTGATTGCCACGACGCCCCGCTCATAGACTTTAGCGGCGGTTGCGAACGGTCCTTTTTCGGAGCATCCTTGGCGTTCCGGAGGTCTCCCGTGCGCCTGCTCGCTGCACTCGCCATCGCCGCCACGCTTGTTGCCGCCCCTGCAGCCGCGCAGTCTGGCCCGGGCATGTCCGACCCAACGACGCGCTCTCTGGGTGAACTAAGTCAGCTCAGCCCCACCCATCGCTACTGGGAAATCTGCCGCGGCGACGATGCCGAGGCGGCCGTTCGCGCCTGTGGCCGCATGATCGGCGCGCGCGTCTCGCGCATGCATACGGCCACCGCTCACTATTTCCGCTCAGTCGCGTTGAAGTCGCTTGGCCAAGACGATCGCGCATTGCGTGACTTGCGCCGCGCTTACTACAGTTATGTCGATCTTTTGAGCGACGAAACCGACAATACTGTCGCGCGCTACGGCCGCGGCCTCAGCTTAATCCGCATGGGCCGCGAAGCGGAGGGCCAAGCCGAGATCGAACGCGCCGTCACCGCATCCGACGGGCGGGCGGCCGAATTCTTCGACATAAACGGTTAAAGCGGCGCGTTCCAATCCATGGGTTGCCGCAGCTTGCCCGTAGCGTTATTTCATATATAAAATACCCCCATGCATATTGCCTGCGTTGGCGGCGGCCCCGCCGCCCTCGTCTTCGCCATCTCCATGAAGCTGCGCAATCCGCGGCACGACATCGTCGTGTTCGAGCGCAACGATCCGGGCGACACGTTCGGCTGGGGCGTCGTCTTCTCCGATCAGACCATGGAGAACCTCCGCGCCAACGATCCGAAGAGCGCGGACGAGATCGAAGCCGGCTTTGCGCACTGGGACGACATCGACGTTCACATCCACGGCGAAACGATCACCTCCTCCGGTCACGGCTTCGTCGGCATCGGCCGCAAGCGGCTGCTGAACATCTTGCAGGCCCGCGCCCGCGAACTCGGCGTTCGCCTCGAATTCAAGACCGAGATTGATCCCTCGCCCGAACTCTTCGCCGGCTACGATCTCGTCCTCGCCTGCGATGGCGCCAACTCGAAGCTCCGCTCCTCCGATCCCGCCCACTTCGGCGTCGACATCGATATCCGCGCCAACAAGTACATCTGGCTCGGCGCCAACAAAGCCTTCGAGGCCTTCACCTTCGCCTTCGAAAAAACCGAGCACGGCTGGATCTGGGCCCACGCCTACAAGTTCGAAGACAATTCCTCGACCTTCATCGTCGAATGCAGCGAGGCCACCTGGCAAAGCTTCGGCTTCGACAAGATGTCTCAAGAGGAGACTTGCCGCGCGGCTGAAAAGTTGTTCGCCAAATATCTCGACGGGGCGACGCTCTCGACCAACGCCAAGCATCTTCGCGGTTCAGCCTGGCTCAACTTCCCGCGCATCGTGTGCGGCACGTGGCACAAGGATAACCTCATCCTGATGGGCGATGCGGCCCACACCGCGCACTTCTCCATCGGCTCCGGCACCAAGCTCGCCTTCGAAGACGCGATTCTGCTCGCGCAAGTCCTCCACGGCGGCAAACCGCTGGCGGACGCTTTGGCCGAGTATCACGCCGAGCGCCAAGTCGAAGTGCTGAAGCTCCAAAACGCCGCGCGCAACTCAACCGAATGGTTCGAGAACATCGACCGCTACGCGACGCTCGAACCGCTTCAGTTCACGTACTCGCTCCTCACGCGCAGCCAGCGCGTAAGTCACGAAAATCTGCGGTTGCGCGACAAGACCTTCGTGCGCCGCGTGGAGTCATGGTTCGCTGAAAAGGACTGCGGGTCTTCAGACCCGCATACGGACCTGAAGGTCCGCGCTCCTGTGCCTCCCATGTTCGTGTCGCTCCAACTCCGCGACCTGACAATCCCCAACCGCGTCGTCGTCAGCCCGATGTGCATGTATTCGGCCGTCGATGGTGAAGTGAACGACTTTCACCTCGTCCACTACGGCGCCCGCGCCAGCGGCGGCGCCGGCCTTGTCTTCACGGAGATGACCGACGTCAGCGCCGATGCGCGCATCACCCCCGGCTGCGCCGGCATGTACGATTCCAAACACGTCGCCGCTTGGAAACGCATCGTCGACTACGTCCACGCTCACACCAACGCAAAGTTCGCCCTCCAGCTCGCCCACGCCGGCCGCAAGGGCTCAACGCGCAAGCCATGGAGCGAAGACCCGAACGACAAGCGCGATTACTCCGATCAGCCGCTCGAAACCGGCAACTGGGAACTCATCGCCCCCTCACCGATCGCCTGGTCCGAAGCCAACGCCACGCCCCGAGAAATGACGCGCGCCGATATGGACAGCGTAAAAGCCAATTTCGTCCGCGCCACGCTCATGGGCGAGGATTCCGGCTTCGACATGCTCGAGCTTCATTGTGGGCACGGCTATCTGCTCTCGGCTTTCCTCACCCCGATCAGCAATCGTCGCGCCGACGATTATGGCGGCGGCATCGAAAACCGTCTCCGCTTCCCACTCGAAGTGTTCGACGCCATGCGCGCCGCGTGGCCGAAGCACAAACCCATGAGTGTCCGCATCTCCGCCACCGATTGGCACGACGATGGCCTCACCGCCGAAGACTCCATCGCCATCGCCGAAGCGTTCGCAGAAGCCGGGGCCGATCTCATCGACGTCTCGGCTGGCCAAACCACGCCGCTCGCAAAGCCGGTTTATGGCCGCATGTTCCAAACGCCGTTCAGCGACCGCATTCGCAACGAAGCGCACGTGAAGACCATGGCCGTCGGCAACATCTTCGAACCCGATCACGTCAATTCCATCCTCGCCGCCGGCCGCGCCGATCTTTGCGCACTGGCGCGCCCGCATCTGATGGATCCCAATTGGTCGCTGCGCGCCGCCGCTGAACTCGGTTACGGCAAACTCGCGCCGCCGAAGCAATACCGCACCGGATACGCGCAAATGCAGCGCATGCTCGCACGCAAGGATTCCTAATGGCTCACCACGTTTTCATCACCGGCGGCGGCACCGGCATTGGTCTCGCTACCGCCCGCGCGCTCGCACCCAGCGGCGCACGCTT
>JADLHI010000390.1 GCA_020848895.1 Hyphomonadaceae bacterium | reverse complement strand
GGATAGACGCAAACTTATCCTACAGCGAAAAAGTGCGCGTACAGTCTCCCTCGCCGCACACGGGAGATTTCGAAGAGCTCCGAAACTTTGGAATGCGCGGCAAACGGTTGGTGTGGCGAGTGACGAAACGAAATTTGAGTTGCTCTGAAAATCTGCTCGCTGGGGATGCAAACCGCGAGGTCCAGGATGGGTCGGACTGTCCTGCACATGGAACCGGGCATGCAGGGTGGACCTAAGCGTCCGGCGGGGACCAGCCAATTGCGTCGCAAGACGCGAGGACTGCACTCGATCGGGAGCACAGGGCGGCGCGGTTACGACTGCTCCGCACCACAGAACAAGTCCTGTGACCTGCATCCGGGAAAAACAGCCGCTGAAACGGGGCGCGCGAAGCGCGCGGCGGAGTTCAGAGATGAGCTTCGCACCCTTACCAGAGACTACTCAGCGCGGATCGCGCGCCCCGGCTCCCATCTTGCGGGAGCGCCAAAGCGGCATCATCGCGAAGGCGGATGCATTCCATAACCCTTCACGCGGGCGCGTGACGGTGGCGCCTGTTTATGCCAAAAGAGCACGGGGAGTTTTTCAGATGCGCCTAGTTCACGCCATTTCCGCTTCGCTTTTCTTCGCCCTCGCCGCCTGCGGCCAAGCCGCTGCGCCCACCGAGGCCGATGCCCAAACCGCAGCAGCAACAGCACAAAGCGGCGAAGCCACCGCCGCCGAGCGCGCAGCCATCATCACCGCGCTCCACTTGCGCGCAAACGCGAGCGGCCAAATCCAAAACGCATGCGAAGAAATGGTCACGCCGCAATTCAACGTTGCCGATGTCGGCAGCGGCCCCGGACGCGTCATCGCCTTCACCATCGGCGGCGGACCCAACATGCTGACGTGCTACGGCGACGGCGCGCTCACGATCTTCATGCGCCAAAACAACGGCGCCTGGGGCGAAATCTGGCGAGGCCAACCCGGCGGCGCCATCATCCTCTCAACTCAACACAATAACGGCAACGACATCGCCACCGGCGGCCCAGGCTTCTCGTTCCCGGTTTCGCAATGGAACGGCACGACCTACGTCAACGCCAATCGCACCGTGGCGGATTCCGCGCTGGGCGACGCGCGCTTTCTTCCGAACTGAACTCTTGGACCGCCGGCGGTCCAAGAAGATCAATCGCCGCGATCAGGTTTCCACGCCGCAATCAGCGTCGGACCGGCGGCATGCAGGCGTTCGCCTTTGATTTCGAACGCCGCAAACGCGGCTGTCGGAAAATGGCCACTCACCTCGCGCGCCAGTTTCGAACCGTCGTGCGCTTGGTGCACCAGCATCGACACCAGATCGCCAATGCCGGGATTGTGTCCAACAATTACGACGCTCTGCGCATCGCTGGCGCTGAACGCATCCCAGATGCTTTCGGGCGCCGCGTGATAGAGCGCGTCTTCAAAGAATGTCTCGGCGCCAAAGGATGCCAAGCCATGCTCGGCCGTCTGCCGCGTACGCTCGGAAATCGAAACAAGCGCCACCTTCGGCTTCAGCCCAGCCGACGCCATCGCCGCGCCAGCCGCGGCCGCATCGCGCCGGCCGCGCCCAGTCAGGCCGCGTTCTTCATCGCTATCGGCCTCATGAGCGCGAACGGCCTTGGCGTGACGGAGCAAGATCAGGGTGCGCATGACTCGCGCAAGTCTGCCCGGCTGCAGAAAAAGCGCAACGCTCCGCATCCGACGCGGGTCGCGGCGGCTGCTACCTTGCAAAACCGAGGAGCAGCACATGAAAGCACGTTGGATCGTTCTCGGCCTCGCCGGCCTCATTCTGGTTGGCGCGTGGGCGTCGGTGGCGATTACCTACTTCTTCTTCGACCCGACGATCGTGGTCTGGACCGGCGTCGTCACCGTCGCCGCTTTCGCAACCGAAGGCTTCCTCTGGGTCGCCGCCGGCGTGCTGGGCTGGGGCTTCTTGGCCAAGCGCCGCGCCGCGCTCGGGCGCTTGCGCGACCGCTTCTTCGGCAAGCGCCATCAGGCCGGAGAATAGCAGGCGCGCTTTGCTTCGCGCGGCGGCGTCGCTACATCGGTGCTCCACCTGGATTCGCTGATGTCTGATCTCACCACCCTCGCCGCCGCGGCCAAGGCTTGGCCCTTCGAACAAGCGCGCCTCGTGCTCGAACGCCACCAGAAGCACCCGAAGGACGTGGTGACGTTCGAGACCGGCTACGGCCCCTCGGGCCTGCCGCACATCGGCACATTCGGCGAAGTCGTGCGCACTTCTATGGTCCGCCACGCCTTCCGCGCGCTTACCGGCGACAAGATCAAGACCCGCATCATCTGCGTCTCCGACGACATGGACGGCATGCGCAAGATTCCGGACAACATCCCGAATCCGCAAGCACTCGAACCGTACTTGCAGATGCCGCTCACGGCCGTGCCCGATCCGTTCGGCACGCACGAGAGCTTCGCCGCGCACAACAACGCGCGCCTGCGCGCCTTCCTCGATAGCTTCGGCTTCGACTACGAGTTCAAGTCCGCCACCGAACTCTACAAGTCCGGCGCGTTCGATGCGGCGTTGCTGAATGCGCTGAAGGCCTATGACGAGATCATGGCCATCATGCTGCCGACGCTCGGCGAAGAACGCCGCAAGACCTACAGCCCCTTCTTGCCGATCAGCCCGAAGAGCGGGCGCGTGCTCTACGTGCCGATGAAGAAGATCGACGCCGCCAACGGCACAATCACCTTCGATGACGAAGACGGCCAAGAAATCACCCAATCGGTCACCGGCGGCCGCGCCAAGATGCAGTGGAAGCCGGATTTCGGCATGCGCTGGGCCGCCCTCGGCGTCGATTTCGAAATGTTCGGCAAGGATCACCAGCCGAACCAGCAAGTCTACGCACGTATCTGCAAGGCGCTGGGCGCCGAACCGCCGGTCAATTACGTCTATGAACTCTTCCTCGATCAGCACGGCGAGAAGATTTCAAAGACCAAGGGCAACGGCATCAGCGTTGAGCAATGGCTCTCCTATGCCGCGCCTGAATCGCTCTCGCTCTACAATTTCCAAAAGCCGCGCACGGCCAAGAAGCTCTATTTCGACGTCATTCCGAAGGCGGTCGATGAGTACCTGACCTACGTCGAGAGCTACCATACGCAGAACACCGCCGAGCAGCTTGAAAACCCGGCCTGGCACATTCACGCCGGCAATCCGCCGAAGGACCTCACGCCGATCTCCTTCGCGCTGCTTACCAATCTCGTCTCCGCTTCCAACGCAGAGACAAAGGATTTGCTCTGGGCCTTCATCGGCAAGTACGCGCCGGGCACCACGCCCCAGTCCCACCCCTTCCTCGATAAGCTCACCGACTACGCGATCGCCTACTTCAACGATTTCGTGAAGCCGACGAAAAAGTTCCGCGCCGCCACCGACAAGGAACGCGCCGCGTTCGAAGATCTGATCAAGCGCCTCGACGCGCTGCCGGCTGACACCACAGACGGCGAGACGATCCAGAACGAAGTCTACGCCGTCGGCAAGGAACACAATTTCGAGCCGCTGCGCGATTGGTTCAAGGCGCTCTACGAGGTGTTGTTCGGCGTCGAAAGCGGTCCGCGCTTCGGCCAGTTCGCGGCGATCTTCGGCGTGCGTGAAACAGCGGCGCTGCTGCGCAAGGGCTTGGCGGGCGAGTTGCTGAGGGCGGCGTGATCAACGGCGCCTTGACTTTCCGCGCAGCGCCACGACCTTACACACATGCGTAACAGCGCGCCCCTCCTGTCCATGTTTCTCCGTGCGGATCGCACGGCCGGCTGCGCTTAACCCCTAGCTCGCGCCAAGTCCGAGCTAGGGGCACGTTCATTCCAACGAATTTGACGCCCGCTCAGTCTCAAAGGCTGAGCGCAGGAGCCGCGCATGTCCAAGCCCAACATTTACATCTCTCATGACGACCACGAAGAACTGATCGATTTGGCGCTGAAAGCGCTGGGCCGCGCGCCCGGCGCAGCGCTGCTCTTGCAGGAAATGCAACGAGCGACCGTAACCGATGCGTTACCCGCCAACGTCGTCACCATGAACAGCAGTATCGATTTCGAACGCGGCGGACATCACTATCGCGATTTCCGCCTCGTGTACCCGCGTTGCGCTGACGTCACCGACGGACGCATCTCCATTCTTACGCCTGTCGGCGCGGCTTTGATCGGCTTGGCCGAGGGCGCAATGATATCGTGGCTAGGCCCCCAGAAGGAGGCTCAGAGTTTAACGGTGCTGAAGGTGAGGCAGCCCGTGGCGACCTAAAGCCGCCTATCGCCATCGCTCATGTGCCTGACCCGCGACATGAGCGGTTGGCGCGCGTCGTCCGCCCTGAACTACTGATCGTGCGCATCGCGTTCGGCGCGCCACGCGCCCAGGATCGCCTCGGCGCTGCGATCAATATCGGCGTCCGTCGTGTTGGCGCTGATCACCGAGATGCGGACGATCTGACGTCCGCGCCAGTTGGCGCCGCCGACAAAGCAAACACCGTCCCGCTGGATACGCGCGATCGTGCGATCGGTCAGCCCATCCGCCTTGGCGCCATCCATATCCGCTCCCAAGCGCACCGCGACTTGGTTCAGCACCACATCGTTCATAATTTCGATATCGCGTTCGGCGCCAAGCCGCTCAGCCATCCGGCGCGCCTGTGCGCAATGACGGCTCACCATCGCTGCAACCCCTTCGCGCCCCAGCGACTTGATCATCGCCCAAGTCGCAAAGCCCCGCCCGCGGCGCGACAACTCTGGCACATAGTCCGCAGGATGCCGCTCCTTGCCTTCGGGCAGATAGCTTGCCGCGATCAGCATCGCGCGCCGATGCGCTTGCGCATCACGCACGATGGCGTACGCGCTGTC
Organism: Hyphomonadaceae bacterium; assembly: GCA_020848895.1. GTDB lineage: Bacteria > Pseudomonadota > Alphaproteobacteria > Caulobacterales > Aquidulcibacteraceae > Vitreimonas. The sequence goes on along the minus strand of JADLHI010000390.1, from coordinate 3,178 downwards.
GTGCGGCGTCTGCAGCCACTTATGGCCATCGACGCCCCAGGAATCCGCTAATTCCAAGCCGCGGCCGAGATGGGCGCGATCCGGACACGCACGCGCCCACAGGCCGAACGCGCCGTCGACATGCATCCATGCACCTTTGGCGCGGGCGGCTTCCGCGATTTCCCTGAACGGATCAAAGCCGCCGGAATTGATATGGCCTGCTTGCGCGATTGCGATGATCGGCCCCTCAAGCCGCTCGATCGCCTTCGTGAAAGCGCCCGGCTTCATCATCCCCTGCGCGTCCACTGGCACGCTGACGATGCGCTTTGCGCCCAATCCAAGATAACGGAGCGCCGAGAAAACCGTCGAATGCGCCTCTTCGCCAAGCACGACATGCACCGGCGGCGCGCCAAACAAGCCGTCCGCCTCGACGTCCCAACCCACGCGGCGCAGCACTTCACCGCGCGCCGCCGCAAGGCAGGTAAAATTCGCGATCGTGGCGCCGGTGACGAATCCAACGGACGCCTCTCGCGGCAGATCGAGCAGATCGAGCAACCAGCGGCCAGTCAGCTCTTCGCACGCCGATGCGGTGGGGGTGGCGTGCGCGTTGCCGGTATTTTGCGCCCAGGCGCTCGTCAGCCAATCCGCGGCCAGGCCCGCCGGTTCGGTCGCGCCGATTACCCAGCCGAAAAATCGCGGACCAACCATGTTGGCCAAGCCCGGTTCGGTGAGCGCCGCGAGTTCGTCGATGAGAGTAGCAAGCGCAACACCGCGTTCGGGAACCGGCGCATCGAAAGCCGCGCGCGCTTGCGCATATGAACATTGCGGTTGATGCGGCGCATCAGCGCGGCTTGCCCGAAACGCCACCGTTCGATCGGCGATCTCTCTCAGGACGCCGCGCAGCTCTTCCGAATTCATGCTTTTCTCCGCGCGCGCGTTCTAGCGCGCCACGCTCACACGATCACGCGCAATTCGCCGCAAACATTGACATTGTCGCCTCGATCCGTTCGATTGGCGCATCACATCAATTCGCCGATCGGCGACCGCCGCTGCCCGCGACGGCCGGCATGAGCACTTTTGCGAGGTCACACTGGAAAGCCACGCCCTTATTCTCAATCTCGTCGCCGCGATTGCGCTCGCCTTCTTCCTTGGGGCGGCGGCTCAAAAATTGCGCATCTCGCCGTTGGTCGGATACTTGCTGGCGGGCGTCGCTGTCGGCCCGTTTACGCCGGGCTTCGTTGGCGACACCGGCCTTGCCCTGCAGTTCGCCGAAATCGGCGTTATCCTGCTGATGTTCGGCGTGGGGCTGAAGTTTTCGCTGGCGGATTTGTGGGCCGTGCGCGGCGTCGCCATCCCCGGCGCGCTCGCACAGATGACCGCGGCGACCCTGCTCGGCTACGGCGTTGGCACGCTGATGGGATTGGGCGCGGCAGAATCGCTCATGCTGGGGTTTTCGCTGTCCGTGGCCAGCACCGTCGTGCTGCTGCGCGCGCTTGAAGATCGGCGGCTGCTGAAGACCGAGAATGGCCGCATCTGCGTCGGCTGGCTGGTGATCGAAGACATCGCCATTGTCCTTGGCATCGTCCTTCTGCCGGCTCTGGCTGGCGCCGCCAACGGCGCAGGCAATGCAACGCCCGTCGCGACGCTCGCCGCGCTTGGATTGACCATCGGCAAGATCGGCATCTTCGTTGCGCTCATGTTGTTCATCGGCGCGCGTGTGTTCCCTTGGTTGATCGTTCAGGTGGCGCACCTGAAATCACGCGAGTTGCTCTCGCTTGGCACGCTGACGCTGGCGCTCGGCATCGCCTGGGTGGCCTACGAATTGTTCGACGCTTCCTTCGCGCTGGGGGCGTTCCTCGCCGGGGTCGTGCTCAACGGCACCAAGTTCACGCATCGGATCGCCGAGGATTCATTGCCCCTGCGCGATACATTCGCGGTTCTGTTTTTCGTATCGGTGGGAATGTTGTTCGATCCGCTGACGCTCGTGCGCGCGCCGTTCGGCGTGCTGGCCGTCGTCGCGATCATTATGATCGGCAAGACCGCCGCCGCGCTGGCGATCACGTCGCTTTACAAATTGCCGCTCCGCACCGGCATGATGATCGCCGCGTCGCTGGCGCAAATCGGCGAATTCTCGTTTGTGCTTGCCGGCATGGGCGTCGCCCTCGGCTTGCTCAGCACCGAGACTTACAACTTGATCCTCGCCAGCGCCCTCATCTCGATCGCGCTCAATCCTTTATTGTTCAAGTTGGCTGAAATGCTCGGCGGCGACCGGAACCCAGAGGAGCACTCGCTCGCCTCCCCCTGAACGCGACGGCCACAGAAAGATTTCGCCTTTTGGTTGCATTTATGCAATTAGACGGCGGTTGTGAGTAACCCGCTACACCTCGTTGAGTAGCCCCATGGGGATGGATGGGGCCTTGAGGCTGCCAAAGCGCGAAGCAAACACCGCGACGGTGACAGCCGACGCGCTCGAAGCGGCGCGCATGGGCTTTCACCGCGCACAGCCGCGCCGATCAGCCCGCCGCGTCTTTCACTTCACCCAACTCATGGTGATCGCCGCGCTCTTTTACGCCGCGATCTGGGCGGCGCGCGCGGCCCCTGCGCTCAGCTTCACCGTGGCGCACATCGCGGCGATCGCGATCTTCAGCGCGGCGATCTTCATCCGCCTCGTCGCTGCCGCGCCACTCGCGCCATTGCTCTCGCGTCTTGCTTCGCCCGCGCGCTATCCGACTTACACAATTCTCTGCCCGCTCTATCGCGAAGCGAACGTTGTCCCCCATCTCATGGCCTCGCTCGCATCCCTCGACTACCCGCAAGAAGCGTTGGACGTGAAATTACTCGTCGAGAGCGACGATCCCGAGACGATCGCCGCGGCGCTAGCAGCGGCCGGCAACGCCTCTCACATCGAAGTTGTGATCATTCCGGCCTGTGCGCCACGCACAAAGCCAAAAGCGCTCAATGTCGGTTTGGCGCGCGCACGGGGCGACTTCGTCGTGATCTACGATGCGGAGGATCGGCCGCACGCGCAGCAATTGAACGCAGCGCTGGCCGCCTTCGAGGACGGCGCCGCGGAACTCGCGTGCGTGCAAGCGCCGTTGGTGATCGACAACGCCGATGAGTCATGGATTTCGCGTCAGTTCGCGGCAGAGTACGCAATTCAGTTTCGTGAAATGCTGCCGCTGCTGGCGCATTTCAAATT
>JADLHI010000389.1 GCA_020848895.1 Hyphomonadaceae bacterium | reverse complement strand
TTTTCGTCATTGCATCGCCTCGTGAGGCGCACGTTCGCCTGTAGGGTGGCGAGCGTTAGATTGTGGGACACAAGCATGCGGTTTCGATTTTTGCTCGTGGCTGCGGCGCTGGCGGTGAGCGGCTGCGCCTCGACGCAGCGCGTCCTGAGCTACCCCGCCGGCATGCCCGACGCCGACGTGTTCGTCGCCAATCAGCGTTTCCAGCTCTGGTTTCACCAGCGCGATCAGACAATCCTTGTTCAGCGCGGCGATCCCCAGCTGCTCGGCAGCCTGCTTGCGCAGAATTCCACGATTTACGCTAACGACAGAACCCTCGGCCCCCTCTGGTGGGGCGCGGCCGCGAACGCGGTGCTCACCCAATTCGACTGCTATGGCGTCGAGGTGAGTGAGGAAGACGGCTCGCAGATGCGCGAGGTCAGCTACACCTGCCCCGTCGCCGTCGATATCGGCGCCCAACTCGCCGCGCACCGCCCCGAATGGCGCCGCGGCGTCCACGCGCCCGCGCCAGCCGCGAACTAATATGGACCGCCGGCGCCCCGCCGGCCCGCGCCAATGCTTGAAGAGGGGAGTGCGTCGCTCCGCGACGCGTGCGCGGCGGAGCCGCGCGCTCCAACCTCTTGGCTTAGCGCCGAATGCCTGAAGCGCTTAACTCGCTTCCTTCGTCTTCGCCGCGCGCTTGCGTTCGTTCGGATCGAGATAGGCTTTGCGGATGCGGATCGCGGCGGGCGTCACCTCCACCAGCTCATCATCCTCGATCCAGGCCATTGCCTGTTCGAGCGTCATGCGGCGCGGCGGCGTCAGCCGGATCGATTCATCCTTACCGGACGCGCGCACGTTGGTGAGCTTCTTGCCCTTCAGCGGGTTCACGTCGAGATCTTCGCCACGGCTGTTTTCGCCGATGATCATGCCTTCATAGACGTCCTCGCCATCGGCGATGAACATCTGGCCGCGCTCTTCCAGATTCCACAGCGCGTAGGCGGTGGATTGGCCGTTGTCGTTCGAGATCAGCGCGCCGTTGCGCCGGCCCGGAATCTCGCCCTTCCACGGCGCCCACGAATGGAACAGGCGGTTCATGACGCCTGAGCCGCGCGTGTCGGTCAGGAATTCGCCGTGATAGCCCACCATGCCGCGCGACGGCGCATACATCACCAAGCGCGTCTTGCCGCCGCCCGAGGGGCGCATGTCCTGCAACTCGGCTTTGCGGATGCTCATCTTCTCGATCACGACGCCGGTATATTCGTCGTCCACATCGATCACGACCTCTTCGATCGGCTCCAGCGTCTGGCCGTTCTCGCTGCGTGTCAGCACTTTCGGGCGCGAGAGCGAGAGTTCGAAGCCTTCGCGGCGCATGGTTTCCACCAGCACGCCAAGCTGCAATTCGCCACGCCCAGCGACCTCGAACGCGTCCTTGTTGCCGGTCTCGGTGACGCGGATGGCGACGTTCGATTCCGCTTCCGCCATCAGGCGCGCGCGGATCACGCGGCTTTGCACCTTGTCGCCGGCGCGGCCGGCCAGCGGTGAATCGTTGATCGACACCGTGATCGCCAGCGTCGGCGGATCGATTGGCGTCGAGGGCAGCGGCTTGGGCAGATCAATCGCGCCGATCGTATCAGCCACCGTCGTATCGGTGAGGCCGGCGATGGCGATGATGTCGCCCGCTTCGGCGCTTTCCACCGGCACGCGCTTCAGGCCGCGGAACGAGAGCAGCTTGGTCAAGCGGCCGCGCTCGATCTCCTTGCCGTCGCGCGAGAGCGATTTGACGTTATCGCCCACTTTCACGCGGCCGCTTTCGACGCGGCCCGTCAGCACGCGGCCGAGGAAGGCGTCGGAATCCAGCATCGTCACGAGAAACGCGAACGGCTCGTCCTTATGCGCGATCGGCGCGGGTTCGGGCACGTGGCGGACGATCAGTTCGAACAGCGGCGTCAGATCCTTGTTCTCACCGCTCATGTCCGTCTTGGCCCAGCCTTCCTTGCCCGAGGCGTAGAGGATCGGAAAATCGGCTTGCTCGTCGCTGGCGCCCAAGGCGAGGAAGAGTTCGAAAATTTCGTTGAGCGCCTTGTCCGGCTCCGCGCTCGGACGATCCACCTTGTTGAGCACGACGATGGGCCTGAGCCCGCGCCCCAACGCTTTCGACAGCACGAACTTGGTTTGCGGCATCACGCTTTCGCTGGCGTCCACCAGCAGCACGCAGCCATCGACCATGCCGAGGATGCGCTCGACCTCGCCGCCGAAATCGGCGTGGCCGGGCGTGTCGACGATGTTGAGGCGATAGTCCTCACCGCCCTTGTCCCAGAGGATCGAGGTGCATTTGGCGAGGATGGTGATGCCGCGCTCGCGCTCCTGGTCGTTGGAATCCATGGCACGCTCCTGGCGCGCTTCGTTGGCGCGGAAGGCACCGCCTTGCGCCAGTAATTGGTCGACGAGGGTGGTCTTACCGTGGTCGACGTGGGCGATGATCGCCAGATTCCGGAGGCGCTCGGCCATAATTCAGGGCTTTCTTGAAGTGCAGGCGCGGGTTCTGCCCACATTGGGCGCCCGCATCAACGGCAAGCGTGTGGATTCCTTATGCACGATCCATGC